>JAFADB010000128.1 GCA_023425225.1 Pseudomonadota bacterium | reverse complement strand
GCAGCACGGCCACAAGCTGTTGCAGGCGCAATGGAAGAAGGTGGCGGACAAGGCCAGCAACCCCGTGCGTCTGGCCGGATTCACGGCGGTGCTGGAACTGGTCAATTTCGCCGACATCCTGACGCGTGCGGACAAGGACACCAAGGACTACGGCGACCTGCTGGCCTCGGGGCTTTCGCTGGCGTCGATATACGTCGGCGTGACCACGACGGTCAGCGAGAAGCTGCTGGGCGAGGCGAGCAGGAGCTACGCCAATGCCAAGGCGCTGGGAAGTGCGCTGGGTGGGGCGGCGGCGTTGATTGGGGTGCTTTTTGATGTCGCCGTCATCGCAGAAAAATTGAAAGTAAAAGAGAGAAATACCCCTTTGGTTATTGCGTATGCGGCGAAAGCGGCTGTAGGCGGGATAATCGGCGGATCACAACTTCTGACTGGGCTTGCCTACTCCGCGCCTGTTCTGCAACGTGCCATCGGCCGCGGCGGAACGATCATTTGGCTGGAAAGCGTCCGCTACGGCATTGAGGGTGCCGCGGCACTACGTTCCGCACAGGCTGCGGGACGGGCAGCATCGACGACGATGATTCGTCAAGGCGCATTGGTGGGCTTGGGCCGTTGGATGCTTTATCTGGCGGGCTGGCAGGTGGCTGTGGGCGTGACGGCTATCCAAGGGCTGATCTGGTTGTTGGAGCCGAACGCGCTGGAAAAATGGTGCGAACGTAATTTCTTCGGCAATGTCAGGGAAAAAAATTTCCTTGGCTTTGGCGGCAGTGATCCGAAGTTCAAGACGGCGAAGGAGCAGGAAGAAGCCTTCGGAAAGGCCATTGCGGATGTGCGAATTGCGCCGCCTACTGATACGAGCACGAGCAAATGAAAGAGAAACAGAATACTACGGTGGTGTTGCGCGGCACGTTGCGCAACTTGGAAGTGCAGGAAACCACAATTGATGCCTTTCAGGGTGACGAACTACGCGCGAAGACGGGCGCAACGGGTGTTCTGGCCGCTGCCGCTGGTCTTAGCGGCATCGCGGCCGGCATGGTCGTGATGTCGATGGACGAGATGCGAGAAGGTGCGTTTGGGGTCGGCTTCGAGATCGACGGGAAGCCAGTCAAAGGCGTGTTGTGGAACTGCCCTTTTGAGGAAGGCGATGATGTCGAGGTGGTGGCCGAAAGGGCGGACAATCATTGGAACGCATTCGCCGTAGCAAGGCCCAAGGATCGGATCATCTCCCTGTTCCCGCATGTGGTATCGGGCGAGATTGCACATTACAAAACATCAATCTCTGTATGGATAAGGATTGCGTTGGCTTGCTTCTTGATTGTGCTGGTATTAGGCGGCGCGGCCGGATGGCTTAGTGGATTCGACGCGGATGATTGGAGTTACTTTCTGTTAGTGGCCGTTTTGGGTGGCGGAGGATTGGCCTCCGGCATCTTCGCCATCATCGGTTTCAACGTCGCCCGGAAATACCTTCCCTTCGTCCGCATCGCCGAAGGTGTGTTCACCACCCTGGGCTGGCAAGACGTGAAGCGGATCAACCTGCGCAAACAGACGCTGAAGACCATCCGCGCAGACGATCCGCCGGCGCTGGGCGTGTTCTACTTCCGGTATTGATGCAGGTATGCCTATACCCGGCGGTGTCGAGTGCCGCCGAGGCATTGGACATGGGGGCTTGCTGCCAACGACATATCTGCTTAGGTCTGCTTAGGTCTGCTTGGGCCCGCCTTTCGTCATTTTGGACTGCCGCCATCGTAGACAATAGGCAGGGCTACCTTCGCCTCGACCCAGTTGGTCGCAGCGGTTCGGCATGACGCCCCCCAGCGCCGACGTTCCGTCCTCCAGAAAGCGAAAAGGCGACGGAAGAGATGGCTGCCTCATGTCCATGCTCTGCAACCTGACCGAACCGCCGGGACCGATCACGGCCGTACCGGCTGCTGTGGTGAAATGTAGTCAGCACCCAAGCGGCCGCGGTCGGCGCTTGGCGATCGGCCGGCAGGTTCCCCTGGAGCCTGCATATCGCAGGCAATCAGGAACAAGAACAGCACAATCAACGGATTAGTCACGACATGAAGATCGCCAGCTGGAACGTCAATTCGCTCAACGTGCGCCTGCCGCACCTGGAGCAGTGGCTGCGCGGTTTCGCGCCGGACGTGGTGGGGCTGCAGGAGACCAAGCTGGAGGACGCGCGCTTTCCCGACGCGGTGCTGGCCGGGCTGGGCTATCGCAGCGTGTTCGCCGGGCAGAAGACCTACAACGGCGTGGCCATCCTGTCGCGCGAGCCGGCGCAGGACGTGCAGATCGGCATTCCCGGGTTCGACGACGAGCAGAAGCGGGTGATCGCCGCCACCGTGGGCGACGTGCGCATCGTCAACCTGTACGTGGTCAATGGCCAGGACGTGGGCACGGACAAATACGCCTACAAGCTGCGCTGGCTCGACGCGGTACACGGCTGGCTGGGCGAGGAACTGGCACGGCACCCGAAGCTGGTGGTGCTGGGTGATTTCAATATCGCCCCGGATGCGCGCGACGTCTACGATCCGCAGGTGTGGAACGAGAACCACATCCTCACGTCCACCGCCGAGCGCGGCGCGCTGGGCAAGCTGCAGTCGCTGGGGCTGCACGATGCCTTCCGCCTGCACAACGAGGATGCGGGCATCTTCAGCTGGTGGGACTACCGCGCTGCGGGTTTCCGCCGCGACCTGGGCCTGCGCATCGACCTGACGCTCGTATCCGATGCGCTGCGTCCAGTGGCGGCGGAGGCCGGCATCGACCGCGAGCCGCGCACCTGGGAGCGACCCAGCGACCACGCGCCTGCCTGGGTGCGGCTGGAACGTTGAGGCGATGGCTGGGCCCTGCGCGGGTGACCGTGCGCGAGGTGGCCGGCGTCGGTCCGCTGCACCGGCTGCGCTGCCATTGCGGTGCCGTGGTGCTAGAGCTGCAGTTGCCCGACGGCATCGTCGATCCGCGTCGCTGCGATTGCTCGCTGTGCCGGCGCCGGGGCGCGATCGTCGCTTCGGTGCCACTGGCCGGACTGCGGGTGTTGCAGGGCAGTGACGCGCTGCGGTTGTGCCAGTTCAACACGTTCACGGCCGAGCACTGGTTCTGTGGCCGCTGCGGCATCTACATGCACCATCGGCGTCGTTCCAACCCGCAGGAACATGGCTACAACGTCGGTTGTCTGGACGGGGTGGACCCGTATGCGCTGGAGGTGGCGATTCCGGTCGAGGACGGCGTACATCATCCTGCCGACCGGACATGAAGAAATGGCAGGACGACCCCTTTTCACCGCGAAGCCGCTGCAGGGCGACGCACAGGGATACTCGTCATGAAAAAGCCCGGCCGGAGCCGGGCTTGGTGCGCGTGGCGCGCAAGTGGGTCAGCGCACGCTCTTGCGCGTGAACAGGTTGACGATGGCCAGCAGGATCACCGCGCCGATCAGCGAGAAGATGAAGGTGCGGATGGTGATGGCCTCGTTGATGCCGCCACCGAACAGCCAGCCGGCGATCAGCGCGCCGATGATGCCGACCACGATGTTGAGGATGATGCCCTGCTGCGCATCGCGGCGCATGATGATGCTGGCGAGCCAGCCGACAATGCCGCCCACGATCAGCCAGATGATGATGCCCATGGTGAATTCTCCTTGCGTCAGGCACCCGGATCGGTGCTGCGGCGTCATTCAAGACCGTCGCTCGTGAAATGCCCGTGTAACCGCATGGCCGGTACCGGGACGGGGTTCGAATTGGTGGAGAAGGTGTGAATGCAGAAGGCGTGCGGGATGGGGCAAGGGGACGACTGGCGGTTCGGTCCGGTGCAGGTGTGGCGCCGGCCGCATCGCCCCGGGGACCGTGGCGAGCCGCAGGCGCGGCAGTTGCTGGCCCCGGCGCTGCATGTCGATGCCGCCAGCCTGCCGATCCGCCGCGAGGCCCGCGGGCGCCCATGGCTGGACCAGCCCTTCGCCCGCTACGGCACAGGCTGGAGCCACAGCGGCGACCAGTTGCTGGTCGCGCTGGGCGAGAACGTCCGCCTGGGCGTGGACCTGGAGCGCATCTGCGAACGCCCGCGGATGCTGGAGATCGCGCACCGCTACTTCCACCCCGACGAGGTCGCCGCGCTGGAGGCGCTGTCGGGCCTGGCGCGCGAGATGCTGTTCTTCCGGCTGTGGTGCGCCAAGGAGGCGCTGTTGAAGGCCCATGGCCACGGCATTTCCTTCGGTCTGCACCGGCTGGCATTCGCCGACGGGCCGCACGGGCTGCAGTTGCGCTGGTGCGATCCGGCACTGGGCCGGGCCGAGCGATGGCACCTGCACGAGTGGCTGGCAGCGCCCGGCTACCGTGCCGCGCTGGCGTGGTACTCGATCTGAGGACGCGGCCGGCGCCGCGGGTGCTCGCAGGTGGACGGTTCGCCGTTTTCCGCCTGCCGGGGAGAAAATCCGGGAGCTTCCGGACTTGATCCGGGATCGCCAGCGGCCGGAGCACGGGCGCGGGACTCATTCGCTGCCGCACCGGAAAGGCGACAAGCGGCTGGCGTGCAGGCCGCAGTGCTTGCCGCTCACAAGCCACAGGTACCGGAGGGGCTTGCCGGCAGCGCCTGCCGGCCCGTTACGGGGCATGGCCGGCCTGCCTTCATCGGTCAGGAGCCGCTCGGCACAGCGTCGTGCGCCAGCCTGCGATAATCGCCCCATGAACACTGTTTCCCTGCCCGCCGAGGTGGCGACCGACCTCGACCACGGCCTGCGCGCGATGGGCCTGGACCCGGCCGTGCTGGCGCCGCCGCTGCTGGCCTACCTGGCGCTGCTGGAGCGCTGGAACCGCACCTACAACCTCACTGCGATCCGCGACCCGCGGCAGATGGTCACCCGCCACCTGCTCGATTCGCTGGCCATGCAGCCGTTCGTCGCGGCCGGGGCCCTGGCCGATCTCGGCACCGGCCCCGGCCTGCCGGGCATCCCGCTGGCGATCGCGCGTCCAAAACTGCAGGTCACGCTGGTGGAGAGCAACGGCAAGAAGGCGCGCTTCCTGCGCGAGGCGGTGCGCCAGCTCGGGCTGGGCAACGCCCGCGTGGCCGAGTCGCGCGCCGAGGCGCTGGACGAGCCGGCCGCCTATGACCACCTCACTGCGCGCGCGCTGGATACGCTGGCCGGGATCATCGCCGTCGGCGGCCACCTGCTGCGTCCGGGCGGCAGCCTGCTGGCGATGAAGGGCGTGCATCCGCACGAGGAGATCGCCGCGCTGCCGGCCGGCTGGACGTTGCAGGCGGTGCATCCGCTGCGGGTGCCGGGGCTGGACGGCGAGCGGCATCTGGTGGTGGTGCGCAAGGACGGGTGAGACGCGGGCGCGGGGGCGCGGGTCCTGCGCAGCGCCGGGGAGGCGCCCGCGGACAGAGGGCCGGCCCCGTGCCAGCCTGGCGCCGAGCTGCCGGCGCGCTGCTGCCGGAGGCCGTGGCCGGGGCGGCGGCGGGCCGGTTTCGCAGATCGGGCCGGCAGGTCGCATAATGGCCGGTCCCACTCCCTCCCGCGAGACCCCGCATGGCTCGGATCATCGCCATCGCCAACCAGAAGGGCGGCGTCGGCAAGACCACCACGGCCGTCAACCTGGCCGCCGGCCTGGCGCGCGCGCCACAGCGCGTGCTGCTGGTGGACCTGGACGCGCAGGGCAATGCGACGATGGGCAGCGGGGTGGACAAGCGCGAGCTGGCCGCCTCCACCTGCGACCTGCTGCTGGGCGAGGCCGACGCCGCGTCCATCCGCGTCGGCACGCAGGAGGGCTTCGACCTGCTGCCGGGCAACATCGACCTGACCGCGGCCGAGATCCAGCTGATGGAGCAGCCCGAGCGCGAGCAGCGGCTCAAGCAGGCGCTGGCGCCGATCCGCGGGGAGTACGACTTCATCCTGATCGACTGCCCGCCGGCGCTGTCGCTGCTGACCCTCAACGCGCTGACCGCGGCCGATTCGGTGATCGTGCCGATGCAGTGCGAGTACTACGCGCTGGAAGGACTGAGCGCGCTGCTGGACACCATCGACGCGCTGCGCGGCCGGCTCAACCCGGCGCTGGAGATCGAGGGCGTGCTGCGCACCATGTTCGACGTGCGCAACAACCTGGCCAACGCCGTGTCCGGCGAGCTGACCGACCACTTCGGCGACAAGGTGTTCCGCACCATCGTGCCGCGCAACGTGCGCCTGGCCGAGGCGCCCAGCCACGGCCAGAGCATCGTCGGCTACGACCGCGCCTCGCGCGGCGGCGTGGCCTACCTGGGCCTGGCCGGCGAGGTCATCCGCCGCCAGAACGAACGCAACAAGGCCGCCAAGGCCGTGGAGAACGTCCAACCATGAGCACCAAGCCGACCCCCGCCAAGAAGCGCGGCCTGGGCCGCGGCCTGGATGCGTTGCTCGGCCCCAAGGGTGTGGCCGTGGCGGCGGACCCGGCCGGCGAGCCGCAGCCGGGCGAAGTGCTGCGCAAGTTGCCGGTCGGCCTGCTGCAGCCGGGCAAGTACCAGCCGCGTCGGGAGATGGACGAGGCCAAGCTGTCCGAGCTGTCCGAGTCGATCAAGGCGCAGGGCGTGATCCAGCCGATCGTGGTGCGCGAGATCGCGCCCGAGCAGTTCGAGATTGTCGCCGGCGAGCGCCGCTGGCGCGCCTCGCAGCTGGCCGGGCTGGACGAGGTGCCGGTGGTGGTGCGCGAGCTCGACGACCGTACCGTCATCGCCATGGCGCTGATCGAGAACATCCAGCGCGAGGACCTCAACCCGCTGGAGGAGGCGCAGGCGCTGCAGCGGCTGATCGACGAGTTCGCGCTGACCCACGCCGAGGCCGCCGCGGCGGTCGGCCGTTCGCGCGCCTCGGTCTCCAACCTGCTGCGGCTGCTGGAACTGCCGGTGGCCATCCGCGTGCTGCTGGAGTCGCGGCGGTTGGAGATGGGCCATGCCCGCGCGCTGTTGACGCTGGCGCCGGAACTGGCCAGCAAGCTGGCGCAGGAGGCGGCCGACCAGGGCTGGTCGGTACGCGAGGTCGAGCACCGTGCGCAGCAGTTCGCCGCCGGCAAGGTGCCGGGCGCGCAGCGCAACGCCAAGCCGGCGCGCAGCGCGCCGCAGGCCGACATCGCGTCGCTGGAGACCGAGCTGTCCGAATCGCTCGGCACCAAGGTGACGATCGCCCACGGACGTGGCGGCAAGGGCAAGCTGGTGATCAGCTATACCGACCTGGACACGCTCGACGGCGTGCTGGAACGGCTGCGCGGCACGCCGCGCGGCTGACGAGACGAGGTGGCAAGAACATGAATCCGAACAAGGTCGACCGCAAGCATCTGTTGAGCCTGACCGACCTGCCCAACGTGGGGCCGGCCTGCGAGAAGGACCTGCGCCTGATCGGCATCCGCGTGCCGGCGCACCTGCGCGGACGCGATCCCTACGACATGTACGCGCAGCTGTGCATGCGCACCGGCGTCATGCACGACCCGTGCGTGATCGACGTGTTCATGTCGGCGGTGCGCTTCCTGGCCGGCGAGCCGGCGCAGCCGTGGTGGGCGTTCAGCGCCGAGCGCAAGCGCACGCTGGCGCAGGATCCGCTCACGCTATGAGCAGGCGGGTGACCGCGACGCGCGGAAACCGGGGCGCCCGGAAGCCGGGCGCGTCGCCACGCGCCGGCGGATCTGCCGCATCGCAAGCGGGCCCGATCCCATGACCGTGCTGGTGACCGGTGCGGCCGGCTTCATCGGCGTGTACACCTGCCGTGCGCTGGCCGCGCGCGGCGAGGCGGTCGTCGGCCTGGACAACTTCAACGATTACTACGACCCGCAGCTCAAGCGCGACCGCGTGGCCGCGCTGTGCCCGGACATCGACATCCGCGCGCTGGACCTGACCGACCGCGAGGGCCTGGCCGCGCTGTTCGACGAGGTGCGGCCCGAGCGCGTGGTGCACCTGGCCGCGCAGGCGGGAGTGCGCTACTCGCTGCAGAACCCGTATGCCTACGTTGACAGCAACTTGGTCGGCTTCGTCAACATGCTGGAGCTGTGCCGGCACCGCGGCGTGGCGCACCTGGCATATGCCTCCAGCAGTTCGGTCTACGGTGATTCGGCCACCCCGCCGTTCTCCGAGGACCAGCGCGTGGACAAGCCGCGCTCGCTGTACGCGGCCACCAAGGCGGCCAACGAGCTGATGGCGTGGACCTACGCGCAGCTGTACGGCCTGCATGCCACCGGGCTGCGCTTCTTCACCGTGTACGGCCCATGGGGTCGCCCGGACATGGCGCCGCTGCTGTTCTCGCGCGCGGTGCTGGCCGGGCGCCCGATCGAGGTGTTCAACCAGGGGCGGATGAAGCGCGACTTCACCCACGTCGAGGACATCGTCGCCGGCGTGCTGGGCGCGCTGGACCATCCCTCGGCCGAGGCCGTCCCGCACCGCGTGTTCAACCTGGGCAACCACACCCCGGTGGAGCTGGAGCACTTCATCGCGGTGATCGAGCAGGCCGCCGGGCGCCGCGCCGAGAAGATCTACAAGCCGATGCAGCCGGGTGACATGGTCGAGACCATGGCCGATACCACGCGCGCCAAGGCGGCCTTCGGCTTCGAGCCGGCCACGCCGATCGAGGTCGGCCTGCCGCCGGTGGTGGCGTGGTGCCGCGACTATTTCGGCGCGCGTGCCTGAGCGTTTCATGCACCGCTCACCCGTACGGGTGAAAATGCGCGGTCTTTTTTCCTCCACAACGAGCCGGTGCGGTCCATGAGTGCGTTGCAGCTTTCCGTCGTCGTCCCGGTGTTCAACGAGCGCGACAACGTGCAGCCGCTGGTGGCCGAGATCGTCGCCGCGCTGCGCGGCACGCTGGCCTTCGAGATCGTCTACGTCGACGACGATTCGAGCGACGACACGCTGGCGGTGCTGGACGCGTTGAAGGCCGCCACGCCCGAGCTGCGGGTGCTGCACCACGTCACCCGCAGCGGGCAGAGCACGGCAGTGCGCAACGGCGTCAAGGCCGCGCACGCGCCGTGGATCGCCACCCTCGACGGTGACGGCCAGAACGATCCGGCCGACATCCCCCGGCTGCTGGCCGCGCGCGCGGCCGCCGACGCGCAGGTGCGGCTGTTCGCCGGCTGGCGTGTGGACCGGCGCGATTCCGGCTCCAAGCGCTGGGCCAGCAAGTGGGCCAACGCCATCCGCGCCGGCATGCTGCACGACGACACCCCGGATACCGGCTGCGGCATCAAGCTGTTCGAGCGCGCCGCGTTCCTCGACCTGCCGTACTTCGACCACATGCACCGCTACCTGCCGGCGCTGATGCAGCGCGCCGGCTGGAAGACCGTGAGCGTGCCGGTCAACCATCGCTACCGCACCAGCGGCGTGTCCAAGTACAACAACCTCAATCGTGCGCTGGTCGGCATCCGCGACCTGTTCGGGGTGGCGTGGCTGATCGCGCGCAGCCGCCGCACCGCGGTCGAGGAGCGCTGAGATGGAGCCGAGCTGGCTCAACCAGCCGATCGAGTGGCTGTTCTGGAGCGGCCTGCACGTCACCCCGTGGAAGCTGATCGGCTATATCGGCACGCTGATGTTCGGCGGCCGCTGGCTGGTGCAGTTCATCGCCTCCCGGCGCGCCGGGAGGCCGGTGATCCCGCGGCTGTTCTGGTACATGAGCATCGTCGGCAGCCTGATGACGCTGAGCTACTTCCTGTTCTCGGCCAAGCAGGACTCGGTCGGCGTGCTCGGCAACCTGTTCCCGGCCTTCACCGCCTTCTACAGCCTGTACCTGGACATCAAGGTGCACGGCTGGAAGCGCGACAAGACGCGCGACTGACGCCCCGCGCCGGGACGGCGGCTCAGCGCCGCCAGCGCGGGAACGGATCGGGCAGCGCCTGCCAGGCGTCCGGGCCCAGCCGCATCTCGTCGTCGTCGAGCAGGCAGGCGTCGAGCGCGGCGCGCGCCTGCGCCGCGTCCATGCCGACGCCGATCACCGCCAGCTCCTGGCGGCGGTCGCCCCACAGCGGATGCCACAGTGCGCGCATCGCCGCGTACTCGCGCGGATCGTCGACCTGCGCGGGCGGCGGCAGCGGTGCGCTCCAGCGCGCGGCCAGTGCACGCCGCCAGCCGAGTTCGGACAACGGCGCCGGCGCGGCGGCGTCCGTGCCGGGCATCGGCTGGCCGACCTGGCCGGCCTCGACCCGCTCGCGCGCAGCGAACCAGAACCCGGCCGCGCCGGTGCGGGTGGCGCCGCCGACGGTGGACAGCTCGCCGACCCAGTCCATGCGGCTGGCCAGCCAGAAGAAGCCTTTGCTGCGGATCACCCCGTCGAGGCCGCGCTCCACCAGGCCGGCCAGGCGCTGCGGGTGGAACGGCCGGCGCGCGCGGTAGACGAAGCTGGCGATGCCGTATTCCTCGGTCTCCGGGGTGTGCTCGCCGCGCAGCTCCTTGATCCAGCCCGGCGCCAGCTGCGCGCGGACGAAGTCGAAGCGCCCGGTATCCATCACCTCGGCCAGCGGCACGTCGCCGTGGCGGGATTCGACGATGCGCGCGTCGCGATTCATCGCCCGCAGCACGGCGCGGGTCTGCGCCAGCGTGCCGGCGTCGGCCAGATCGCACTTGCTGACGACGATGACGTCGGCGAACTCGATCTGTTCGCCGAGCAGGCCGACCACGCCGCGGTCGTCGTCCGGGCCGGCCTGCAGGCCGCGATCGGCCAGCCGCTCGGGCGAGCAGAAGTCGCGCAAGAAGGTCTCGCCGTCGACCACCGTGACCATCGTGTCCAGCCGCGCCACGTCCGACAGGCTGAAGCCGTCGGCGTCGCGCACCGCGAAGGTGGCCGCCACCGGCATCGGTTCGCCGATGCCGGTGGACTCGATCAGCAGGTAGTCGTAGCGGCCTTCGCCGGCCAGCCGCTTCACCTCCGCCAGCAGGTCCTCGCGCAGCGTGCAGCAGATGCAGCCGTTGCTGAACTCGACCAGGGTCTCCTCGGTGCGGCTCAGCGCCGCGCCGCCGTCGCGCAACAGCCGCGCGTCGATGTTGACCTCGCTCATGTCGTTGACGATGACCGCCACGCGGCGGCCCTCGCGGTTGTGCAGCACGCGGTTGAGCAGGGTGGTCTTGCCGGCGCCGAGGAAGCCGGACAGCACGGTGACCGGAAGGCGCGAATCGGGGGAGACGGAAGCGGACGGAGCGGGGACGGGCGACATGCGGGCTTGGAGGGATGATGTTATTGTTATAACATCACATAAGTTTCGAAAAAGGAAGCCACCATGAAGGCGCGTTCCCTGCCGCTGTTCGACGTCTCCGCCATCGGCCTGTCCGGCCTGTGCCTGGTGCATTGCCTGGCGCTGCCGGTGCTGGCGGCGTTCCTGCCGCTGCTCGGCGCCTGGTCGCGGGCCGAATGGGTGCACCTGCTGTTCGCGGCGATGGCGGTGCCGCTGACCGGATTGGCGTTGTGGCGTGCGCACCGGCGCAACCCGCTGCCCTGGCCGCTGCTTGCGCTGGCGGTGGCCGGGCTGGCCGGCCTGCTCGCCGGCGCGTTCGGCTGGCCGACCGAGTCGCTGGAAACGATCGTCACCGTCGCCGGCAGCCTGATGCTGGTCAGTGCCCATGTCTGGAACTGGAGCCGGCGGCCGCCAGCATGCGCGCACGCGCAGCAGTGAGACCCCGGATTTCCTTCCCCCGCAAGCGGGAGAAGGGGATTCGCGATTCGCTTGCTGCTGTCTACCCGGCGCTCACGGATCGGCTGCCGCTGCTGCTGCCGCCGCGGCATGGCACGGCTGTCCTGGCGGGCAGGCGCTGTCCAGCCAGCGCCGCAGCACCGGCTGCAGGCCCAGGCGGCGGCGTCCCTGCCAGCCGTTGCCCAGCACCCGTCCCTGGCGGTCGAGCAGCACCAGGTTGGGCGGTCCCAGGCCGGACAGGCCGCGCAGGCCGGGGATGCGGTCGATGCGTCGATGGTCCACCGCCGGCCAGGGCATGGCCTGGGCCTGCATGTAGCGCCGCATCTGCGCCTCGCTCTCGTCCAGGCTGACGTAGACCACCTCGGTGTCGGCGCCGGCCGCGCGCAGCGCGTCGCGCACCTGCACCAGGGTCGGCACGAAGGCATGGCACGGGCCGCACCAGTCGGCGCCGAAGTACAGCGCGATCACCTCCGGCTCGCGGTTCCAGCGGTAATGGCGCATGCGTTCGCCATCCGCGACCACCAGCGCGGCGGCGATGTCCTGGCGCAGGCGCGGGAACACCTGCGCCGGCGCGGCGGCGGCCAGCGCCGGCAGGCCGGCCAGCAGCAGGGCCGCGGCCAGCACGAGACCGCGTCGGCGCTCAGAAGGCATGGCGCAGGTTGAGGTACCACGAGCGCGCGAAGCGCGGCCCGTAGACGTAGTCGCTGTCGCGGTCGGCGCCGCTCTCCAGGTCCTTCTGGCGGCGGTCGGCCAGGTTCTTCACGCCGAAGGACACGGTGGTCTCGCGGGTGCCCTCCGCGCCCCAGTGCAGGTGCCACATCGTGCCCAGGTCGGTGACCCAGAAGTCGGGGGTGCGGTGCAGCTCGCCCTCGCGGTTGTTGAGCGCATGCATGCGCCCGGTGTAGCGGGTGGCGAGGTAGGCCTGGAATTCCTCCAGCGGCTGCCAGGTGAGCTGCGCCAGCCCGCTCCACTGCGGCGTCTTCAGGTAGCGGCGGCTGGCGATTACGGTGTCGCCGCCGTCGGGGGTGTCGTCGTAGATCGTCTGCGCCTGGTCGTAGCGCGAGCGGTACCACGACACGCCGGCGCTCAGCCGCCACTGCGCGGCCGGCTGCCAGGCCAGGTTGCTCTCGAAGCCGGCGACCTTGGAGCCGGAGGCGTTGTAGCGCACCTGGTACAGGCTGCCGTCGGCGTCGCTGCGGATCTCGCCCAGCGCGAAGGTGTCGCGCAGGCGGGCGTAGGAGGCGGTGGCATCCCAGCTCCAGCGCGGATCGGCCGGGTCCGAGCGCCAGTCGAAGCCGAGCATGGCGGTGGCGGCCTTCTCCTCCTTCAGCCCGGCGGTGTTGCGCACCCGCACCTGCTCGGCGCCCAGCGTATCCACGTGCACGTCCTCGACGAAGATCTCCGGGGCGCGGAAGCCGGTGGAGATGCCGGCGCGCCACTTCAGCCGCGGGCTGGCCTGCCAGGCCAGCGCGATGCGCGGGGAGAACACCGCGTTGTCCAGTTCCGAACTCTTGTCCACGCGTGCGCCGAGTACCAGGTCCACGTCCTCGTTCACCGCCCACTCGTCCTGGACGAAGGCGCCGAGGTTGCGGAAGGTGGCATCGGTGAGCGTGTGCAGGCGGTTGCCGGCGGCGTCGAGGTTGTAGTCGCGCAGCTGCTCGTGCTTGTACTGCAGGCCGAACGCCAGCACGTGCGCGCCCAGGCGCCAGTTGAACTGGCTGTCCAGGTACTGCAGCGGGTTCTCGGTGTAGCCGTACTGGCGGTAGGACACCGAGGCCGCGCTGCCGGGGACGAAGGGGTCCAGCTGCGCGGCGTCGTAGTCCGGCGCGGACGGATCGGTGGCCACGTCGCCCAGGCCGCCGTAGAAGCTGTCGCGGTCGATGTCGGCGAAGGCGTAGGCGATGCGAAAGTCGGCATCCTCGCTCAGGGTCTGCTCCCAGCTCAGGCTGCCGCGCTGGTAGCGGGTCTGCAGCGACTCGGCGATGTTGGCCAGGTACTCGGGCTGGCCCAGGCGGTTGCCGCCGCGGCGGTCCTCGTCGGTGTACTGGTAGTCCGCGCGCAGCGTGGTGTCGGGCGTGGGCGAGAACCAGGCCTGCAGACCGCCCACGCGCAGGTCCTTGCGGGTGATCTCGGTGTAGCCGTCGTGGTTGTAGTCGATGCCGTCGTTCCACGAGCGCTGGGCCGACGCCGCCAGGCCGAAACGGCCGTCGGCGCCGACCAGGTCCAGGCGGCCGTCGAGGTTGCGCTGCGGCTCGCCCTTGATCACGTCCACCCCGGCCTGCACGTAGCCGCCGTTGCGGATGGGCTGGGCCGGGATCAGGTTGATGACGCCGGCCACCGCGCCGGGCCCGTACAGCGACGAGCCGCCGCCCTTGACCACCTCGATGCGGTCCACGAACGCGGAGGGAATCTGCTCCAGTCCGTACACGCTGCCTAGGGTGGACAGCAATGGGATGCCGTCGAAAAGGATCTGGTTGTAGGCGCCGGGCAGGCCCAGCAGCTGCACCTCGGAGGTGTTGCAGTTCTGGCAGTTGCTCTCCACCCGCAGGCCGTTGATCAGCTCGGCCGCGCGCGAGAAGTCGGTGGCCGCGCGCAGCGCCATGTCCTGCTGGCGCAGTACCTCGGTGCGCACCGGCACGTCGGCGAGCAGGCGCTCGGTGCGGGTGGCGGTGCTGACCATCACCTGCACCGTGTTCAGGTCCTTGGTACGGCGGTCGTCGTCGCCGGCCTCGTCGGCATGGGCGGCGGCGCCTGCGGCCAGCAGCGGGGCGAGTGCAACCGCCAGCGGCAGGCGGCGCAGCGGGGCGCGCGGGTTGGCGCGGGCGGGGCATGCGGAGGGGGTGGGCATCGACATCGGTCAGGGGTCCGTAAGAAGCGGCCGAGACAGGCCGGCGTTGGTTTATAGCAGTTGCTATAACTATAAGCTGTATAAAAACGATAATGCTATTGCTTCAATCCGTTTCGCGCGGCAATCGCGGCGCGACGCTGCAGATGAGCGGCCGCCCCGCTCATTCCGGCACGTAGACCATGCGTCCGTCCGGCAGGCGGTAGGTGACGCCGGCCTTGATGCCGCCGCCCTCGCCGATCTGGCCGGTGGACTCGTAGCGGGTGAGTTCCTCGCCGTCCTTGATGGTGATGCGCATGTCGGCCTTGCCCGGGTTCTCGATCACCGTCACGTCCTGCGCGGCGAACGGGTTGAGCGGGTTGCGCACGATCACGATCATCAGGATGCCGATCACCACCAGGAACAGGTCGATCAGGTTCACCACCGACAGGATCGGGTCGTCGGCCTCGTCGTGGTCGAGGAAGCGCATCAGCCGGC
>JAFADB010000093.1 GCA_023425225.1 Pseudomonadota bacterium | reverse complement strand
GCGGCCTGGTCCAGACGTCCCAGCACCGGGACTCCCTGCATGTTCGCACCAGCCAGATGGGGGGCATCGTCAAGCAGTCCGACCGGTCGGTAGACGCCGGACCGGCGCAGATCCCGGACCAGCATTTCCGCGGCGCCACCCGCTCCCAGGATGAGTACCCGCTGCGAAAGCTGGCCGGCATTGGCCAGCTGGTAGTCCTTCCAGGCCCGGTACAGCAAGCGCGGTCCGCCCAGGAACGCCGCGAGCGCCAACGGGTAGGCCAACAGCACGGACAACGGCACGCCATCGAACCGCTTGTAGGCCAGGACCACCACGATGGCCAGGAGCCCCAGCAGGCAGGACTTGAAGATGTTCCACAGGTCCGGGACGCTGGCGAAACGCCACAGGCCGCGATACAGCCCCATGCGCCAGAAGACCAGGCCCTGGGCCAGCAGCACCAAGGTGGTGTCCGTATTCCACAGCGGCAACGGATGCGGCTGGCTCAGCATGGAGTAGCGGGCCGCATGCAGCAGCTGCCAGCACAGCCACACCATGAACAGGTCGTGCAGGACTACCGCGACCCGGGGAACCATTTGCACGGTCAGGCCGCGCCAGAATTTTCTTGCCACCTACTGCTGCCTCATGTGCTTCGCACATCCATTGCGCATTACCCACCAGACCAACGACGTGAAGACAAACCACGTGATCGCCCAGACCCCACTCCATGCGGAGGGCATCGAAAACCAGCACAACCCGACGGCGATGATCGTAAAGATGCCATACGCTGAAGTCACGCCAGCGTGACCGTACGCACAGTGCAGCAGCTGCTGGTAAAGATGCTGTGAATGCGGCGTCCACCATCTTTCGCCGTTCAGGACACGCGAAAGCAGGGTAAGGCCAGCGTCCACGAGAAAGGCCGCGAACGGCATCAGCAACGGCCACGGGGACTCCGCGGCGACGAAAGCGGCCACGAGCAACCATGCCAGCACGAACCCGAGCGCGCCGCTGCCCACGTCACCGAGAAAAATGCGCGCGCGCGGGAAATTGAACGGCAGGAATCCCAGAATTGCGGCCATGGCCGCAACGCACACCCATTGCCAGGGCCCCGCGAGGATCGCCGCAAGAGGAATCATGCACAGCACGGCCTGGCTGGCCGCAAGGCCGTTGATGCCGTCCATGAAGTTCCAGATGTTGGTCATGGACACGATTAGCCCCCAGGCGACCAAGGCACCAAGCCAGGAACCGCTCTGCATGAAGACGAAGCCGGCAAGAAACGAGCCGGCCACGACATGGACCGCCAGCCGCAGCCAAGGCGACAGCGGGCGATGGTCGTCCCACCAGCCGATCCCGGCGACCAGTGCCAGGCCGGACGCGAAGCCTGCCAGTTGCAAACGCTGTCCGGGCCAGGCCATCGCCATCCACGCGGAGGCCGCCAGCAGGACTGCGACGATCGCCACGCCGCCCCCGCGCGGCGTGGCGACTTCGTGATTCCGGCGTTGACCCGGCTGGTCCAGCAGGTTCCTGCCAAGCGCGTATCGGCGCGCCAACCAGGTTCCCGCAACGCAACCGAGAAACGACAGCGCAATCCATGCACTCCAACCGGACATCACACCACCGCGTAGTTGAGCAACGGCTTAACGGTTCCCCACTCCTTGCAACTGGGGCATTGCCAATGATGGGTCCGTGCACCGAAACCACAGCGGGTACAGCGATAGCTCGGGTTGCGCACCAGCAACTGGTCGGTGATATGGCGAAGATCCTGCAATGTGGCCGAAGGATCCGCCCCGTCGGCCAAGGTCAGGTCGATCAGCGCCGACTCGCCGCGCACCGAGGGCCGTTCCTTCAACTGGCGCGCCAGATAGGAACGTGCCGGCCCGACGCCTTCCTGCTCTTCCATCAACTGGGTCAGCGCCAGCACCGGGGCGATGCCGCGGTAGTGCTCTGCCATCTCGGACAGGAAGGCACGCGCGCCAGCCTGGTCGCCGATCTTGCGATAGCAGTCCATCATCGCCGGCAGGATTTCCGGCAGATAGTCCGGGTCGTGGCGGGCCGCGCGCTCGAAGGCGCGTACCGCCGCCTCGGCATTGCCGGCGTCCACCTCGATGCGCCCCTCGAGGATGCCGGCGCGCACCGAGGTCGCATCGGCCTGATAGGCACGCGCCACCGCCGCACGCGCCAGGTCGGGCTTGCCCGCGCCGCGATAACGGTCGGCCAGCTCGCACTCGAACTGGCCGATCAGCTTGCCCATGGGCTCGCCGGTGACCTCCTCGAAACGGGTGGCGTTGTCGATGGCCTTCTCCCAGTCGCGCTCGGCCTGGTAGATGCCGATCAGGTGCTTGAGCGCCTGCGGAGCGCGCTGGTCGATCCTGGCAAGATCGGTGAACACGGTCTCGGCGCGGTCCAGCAATCCCGACTTCATGTAGTCCTCGCCCAGCGCGAGCAAGGCGATCACCTTCTGCTGGTCGCTCAGGTCGGCCCGCTGCACCAGCCCCTGGTGCAGCCGGATCGCACGATCGACCTCGCCGCGACGACGGAACAGGTGTCCGAGCGCGACCTGCGTCTCGAACGTCTCCTTGTCCAGCTCGGCGATATGCAGGAACAGCTCGATGGCCTTGTCGGGCTGCTCGTTGAGCAGGTAGTTGAGGCCACGGAAGTAGGTGCTGGACAGGCGGCTGACCTGGCTGTCGCCATGCCGCTGCCCGCCCCTGCGCCCGATCA
>JAFADB010000047.1 GCA_023425225.1 Pseudomonadota bacterium | reverse complement strand
CCGCATTGCCGGCCTCTACGGATTGCTGGCGGCGGTCTCGCCGTCGCCGGTGGTGGAATTGAACCGCGCCGTCGCGACGGGCCGCGCCTTCGGTGCGCAGGCCGGGCTGGCATTGCTGCAGCCGCTGCTGGCACTGCGCCAGCTGCAGGACTACCCGCAACTGGCGGCGGCCCATGGCGACCTGCTCGAACGTTCGGGACGACACGCCGAGGCCCGCGTCGCGTTCGAGCGGGCCGCCGCGCTGACCGGCAACGCGCGCGAACGCGGGCAGATGCTGGCGCGTGCCGCCGCCTGCGCCGTTGCCGCGTCCTGAGAGGCGGCCATGGCCGGCCTGAAGCCAATGTTTGCGATGCCGTCGTCCCCGCGCAGGCGGGGACCCGGCGCCTCTCCCGGCCTGATCGCGGTCGAGTCACTGGGCCCCCGCCTGCGCGGGAGCGATGGATGTCGGGGCTGTTCTGCGGATGCCTGACGCGAGGACGCCCTAGCGCGCCGCGTCCAGGTCCGGCACTAGCGTCTGCGCCAGGGCGATGACGCGCCGGGTGAAGTCGTCGTAGCCGTGCGGCCACGGCGCCTGGCCGTCGTAGTCGTCGCGGGCGCGGACCTGCCGCACCGCCACCAGCCGCGCCTTGGGCACCACCACGATGTACTGGCCCAGGTAGCCGTTGGCCTCCCAGGCCACGATCGGGCTGCTGTCGTCCTTGCCCACTAGGCCGTCCAGCGTCAGCCCGTGCGCCGTGGCGCTCTTGCCCAGCGCCGCAAGGTCCTCGCCCAGCGCTTCGCGCAGGGCGGTCCGCAACGACGCGCCATCGTCGAAGGCGCGTCCGGCCAGTGGTTGCAGCCGCTGCAGCAGTGCCGCGTCCACGCCGGCGTCGCGGTAGCGCGCCAGCGCCCCGGAGTCAATGGTCAGCACGTCGCGCGCCGGGCGCCGCCACCACAGCAGGCCGTAGCCGCGGTTGTAGGGCTGGCTCTGCGCGGTCATCTGTTCGATGTAGCCGGCGTCGATCAGTGGCTGGCCGTTCCAGCGGCCGTGGTCGAGCACCAGTTGGCCGATCTTCGCCGCCGTCTCGGCGCTGGCGCTCCAGCCGGCCATGGCATACGGGTGGCCGGCGCGGTCGAAGCCGTCGCTGTTCCAGGCCGGGCCGGCGATGCCCATCGGCGCCAGCAGCTGCTGCTCCAGGCAATGGTCCATGCGCAGGCCGCAGGCCTGCTCGATGACCCCGGCCAGCAGGTTCATGGCCTTGTTGTTGTAGGAGAACGCCGCGCCCGGCGCATCGCTGAGCTCGGCTGCCAGCGCCAGCTTCAGGCCATCCGGGGCGGGATAGATCTCCACCGAGGTGTTGGCCACGTTCTGCAGCCCCGAGGTGTGGTTGAGCAGCATGCGCACGGTGATCTCGGCCTTGCGGCCCTGCTTCCACTCCGGGTAGAAGTCGCTGACCGGCTGGTCCAGCGAGGCGATCCTGCCCAGGGTCAGCAGCCGGCCCACGCCCAGCGCCACCAGCGACTTGGTGACCGACATCGTCTCGATGGCATCCCCGGGCGCGCCCGCGGCCGGCGTGCCCGGCTTGCGGTAGTCGGCCAGGCGCTGGCCATCGCGCACGATCAGCAGGCGGTCGCTGTCGGAGGCGCGGGCGCCCTCCACGACCGCCTGCAGGGCGCGTGCGGTTTCCTCCGGTGTCGCCGCCCACGCCGGCGGGGTGCAAACCAGTACGGCCAGGACCATCCATCGGGCGATGCGCATGTGTCGGACTCCGTCGAAGATGCCGCCGCAGCATGGCCGCGCACCCGCGCCGGGACATGTGTCGATGGTCAGGGCGACCGTGGTCACGGGTGCGGCGGCGGGGTCGCCGGCCCGACCGTATCCGATCCGCTGGACATTGCGCCGCCCATGCGTTTTGCTTTGCACCACTTCCTGCCGGTGGCGATGGCCGCGCCCGTGGCCCATGGCCGGCACTTCCATGGATTAGGCATGCATTCGATCGACGTTGTCCTGGCGATGCTGTTGGCGGTGGCCGTCAGCGGGTATCTGGTGCGTATCGTCCCCTTCTCGTTGCCGCTGCCGCTGGTGCAGATCGCGCTAGGCGCGGTGATCGCAGGCGTGTTCAACAAGGGCTACACGCTCGATCCGGAGCTGTTCTTCCTGCTGTTCCTGCCGCCGCTGCTGTTCCTGGACGGCTGGCGCATCCCCAAGCAGGGCCTGTTCCGCGACAAGGGTGCGATTCTGGAGCTGGCGCTGGGGCTGGTGGTGTTCACCGTGATCGGCGCCGGGTTCCTGATCCACTGGATGATCCCGGCGATGCCGCTGGCGGTGGCGTTCGCGCTGGCAGCCATCGTCTCGCCGACCGACCCGGTGGCGGTGTCGGCCATCGCCTCCAAGGTGCCGATCCCCAAGCGGCTGATGCACATCCTGGAAGGCGAGTCGCTGCTCAACGACGCCTCGGGCCTGGTGTGCTTCCAGTTCGCCGTGGCGGCGGTGGTCACCGGCGCCTTCTCGCTGGCCTCGGCCTCGCTGACCTTCCTGTGGGTGGCGCTGGTCGGGCTGGCCATCGGCGTGGGCACCACCCTGGGCATCAGCCTGGTCCAGCGCACCATCTGGCGCCGCTTCGGCGAGGAGCCGGGCGCGGCGATCCTGGTCAACCTGCTCACCCCGTTCGCCGCCTACCTGCTGGCCGAGGTGTTCAGCGCCTCCGGCATCCTCGCCGCGGTGGCCGCGGGCATCACCATGAGCTACGTCGAGCTCAGCGGCCGCGCGCCGGGCAGCATGCGCGTGCAACGCTCGGCGGTGTGGGACACGGTGCAGTTCACCTTCAACGGCATCATCTTCGTGCTGCTGGGCGAGCAGCTGCCGGGCATCGTCCGCGGCGCCATCGCCAACGTCGACCAGGCCGGCCACCTGTCGCCGTGGTGGCTGCTGGTCTACGTGGTGGCCCTGAACCTGATGCTGGCGGCGCTGCGCTTCGTCTGGGTATGGCTGTCGCTGCGCTGGAACCTGCTCAAGGCCCGCTACCGCGGCGAGCAGGCGGTGAGTCCGTCGTGGCGCATCGTGGTGGCGACCTCGCTGGCGGGCGTGCGCGGCGCGATCACCCTGGCAGGCGTGATGACGCTGCCGCTGGCGCTGCCGGACGGCGCGGCGTTTCCGGCCCGCGACCTGGCCATCTTCCTGGCTTCGGCGGTGATCCTGGTGTCGCTGCTGGTGGCCAGCCTGGTGTTGCCGCGGCTGCTGCGCAACCTGGAAATGCCGGACGAGCCGGAGCATCGCAAGGAGGAGGACCTGGCCGAGCGTGCCTCGTCCAAGGCGGCGCTGACCGCGGTGGAGAAGCTGCGCCAGCAACTGGTCGAACGCGGCGTGCAGGTGGACATCTACAACGAGGCCGCCAGCCGCGTCATCCAGCTCTACCAGCGCCACATCGACCGCATCGACAAGACCGAGACCGACCCGGCGCAGGCCCGGCTGCTCGAGGATGCGCTGCTGCAGTTCCGCCGCGCCGGCCTGCAGGCCGAGCGCGACGAACTGTTCCGGCTGGCCCGCCACCGGCAGATCTCCGACGAACTGTCGCGGCGCCTGGTGCGCAACCTGGACCTGATCGAGGCGCGCCGCAAGGGCGCCTGAGGCCGGGCGATCTCGCGACCCGGCGCGGCCCCGGCCAGCGCCGACCTTGGCCCCGGGTGATTGCCCGACAAGGGCCCGGCTTCATTTCCCACGCCACACAACGGCGCTTCCAGGGATGCCAGCTCGGCACGCTTCTGATACCTTCGCGCCGTAAAGTTGACGCGCCCTCCACCGGAGCGGCTGCAGGGACAAGGAGCGGTACATGAAGGAGAGCTTGCGCCCGGTGCTGGGCCATCTCGCGGGCCTGGAGCAGCACACGCGGCAGCACCGGCTGGATCTTGCGGAAGCGGCGTGCGACCTGGTGGTCGAGCGCTGGAGCGCCGAAGAACGCCTGGCCGGCGCCAGCACCTGCTGGGTGGATTTCGTCGCGCTGGATGCGGACCTGGACCTCGATGCCTGGCTGGGCCGGCGCGCGACCCTGTCCACGCGCCTGTCCGACGGCAGCGCCACCACCCGCAGCGGCCTGATGCACGAGGCGCACCTGCTCGGCAGCGATGGTGGTCTGGCGCGCTATCGCGTCGGCATCGTGCCGTGGACCTGGTGGCTGGAGCAGGGCCGCCACAGCCGGGTGTTCCAGGAGCGCACGGTGATGCAGATCGTCGAGGCGGTGCTGGCCGGCTATGCCCCGCAGGCGGTGTGGGCGTGGAGCCAGGAGGTGCCGGCATTCCTGGCGCAGGCACGGCCGCGCAGCTACTGCGTGCAGTACCGCGAAAGCGATGCGGCCTTCGTCGAGCGGCTGCTGGCCGAGGAAGGGCTGGGCTGGCGGATCGAGGAACATGCGCAAGCGCCCGCGGGCCACCGGCTGGTGATCTTCGCCGACAGCGCGGCACAGCCGCAGGATGCGTCGTCGGCACGCGACGGCGGCGTGCGCTTCCATCGCAGCGACGCCACCGAGGCGGCCGACGCCGTGCAGGTCTTCGGCGCGCGCCGGCAACTGGGCTCGACCCGGTTGACCCTGCTGAGCGAGGACTACAAGACGCGGCGTGCGGTGACCGCGCAATTGCCGTTGCGCGGCGGTGGCGAGGCCTCGTTGCGCGAGCACTATGAGCCGGTGGGGATGTACGCCTTCGCCGACGCCGGCGAGGCCGAGCGCCATGCCGGGTTGATGGCGCAGGCAGCCGAGGCGCAGTGGTCCGGCTGGCAGGGACGCAGCACCGCACGCACGTTCCGTAGCGGCACCTGGTTCGCGCTGACCCAGCTGCCGGGCGCCGAGCCACCACGCGAACTGCTGCTGACGCGGGTGCTGCACGCCGGAGTGAATAACTTGCCGGTGGACCTGCGGCAGGCGCTGCAGGCGCAACTGGGCCCGTCGCCGGCCTGGCCGGAGATGGAGGCGGCGGCCGCGCCCGAGATCTGGGAGCAGGCCGAGGCGGTCGGCTACGCCAATGCATTCGAGGCGATCGAACGCGCCCGACCGTGGCGGCCAGTGCTGGTCGACGGCACCGGCGCGCGGCTGAATCCGCGGCCGACCGCACCGGGTTACCAGAGCGCGGTGGTGGTAGGCGCCGAGGGCGACCGGCAGGGCGAGGTGCATGCCGATGCCTTGGGACGGATCAAGGTGCGGTTCCACTTCCAGCAGGGGCAGCAGGCCGAGGACCGTGGCAGTTGCTGGATCCGCGTGGCGCAGCGCTACGCCGGCCCCGGGGTCGGCAGCCAGTTCCTGCCGCGGGTGGGTCAGGAGGTGCTGGTCGGGTTCCTGGATGGCGATATCGACCGCCCGGTGGTGATGGGGGCGCTGTACAACGGCCGCGGCGAAGCGGGCATCGCGCCGACGCCCGGCGGCAAGGCAACCGAATCGGACGCCACAGCCTATGCCCAGGCTGGCGATCACCGTCCCAGCGCACAGGCCAACCTGGCCGGTGGCCATGCCCCGGCCTGGCACGGGTGCGGTGGCGGCGATCAGGCGCATCGCAATGCCGCCGCGCTGTGGGGAATCAAGTCCAAGGAGTGGCATGGCAGCGGCTACAGCCAACTGGTGTTCGACGACAGCGACGAACAACTGCGGCTGCAGCTGGCCACCACCCAGGCGGCCACGC
>JAFADB010000041.1 GCA_023425225.1 Pseudomonadota bacterium | reverse complement strand
CCCGGTCGTCGGCGCGGGAGACGGAACAGGTGCCGATGCCGGCGTCGGCGCCGACTCCGGAACGGGTGCCGGCGGCAGCGCCGGAGCGGCGGCGGAAACCGCAACCGGCGGCGCGGCTGCCGGTGCGGCGCTCGCCGGGATCGATTCACCGCGCGCCGCCTGCGACCGGTCGGTCGGCTCGGCCTGACCGCCCTTGCCCGGCGGCACCGGCGCCGCTGGCCGGAATGCCAGCATCCGCAACATCGCCATCTCGAAGCCGGCACGCGGACTCGGCGCCAGGTACAGGTCGCGGCGTCCGTTGAGCGCCATCTGGTACCACAGCTGCACCACTTCCGGACGCAGGCGGGTGGCGAAGGCGTCGGCATCGATGCCGTCACCGGCAACGGCGGCGGCAGGCACCAACTGCCGCACCTGGATGCGGTGCAGCGCCTCGGCCAAGGCTTCCAGCACTCCGCCCCAGTCCGGCGAAAACTCGGCCAGCGTCGCCACCACCTGCAGCAGGCGGGCGCCATCGCCCTCGGCCAGGGCTTCCAGCATCGCCCCGACCTGGGTGCGGTCCACCGTGCCCAGCATCGTGCGTACCACGTCCTCGCGCAGCGCGCCGCCGGCATAGGCGATGGCCTGGTCCAGCAGCGACAGGCCATCGCGCAGGCTGCCGTCGGCGGCCTTGGCCAATTGGGCGATGGCGCTGGCGTCGGCTTCGATGCCTTCGGCCGACAGGATCCGGGTCATCTGCCCGCGGATCTGCTCCTCGTCCAGCCGCTTGAGATTGAACTGCAGGCAGCGCGACAGAACCGTCACCGGCAGCTTCTGCGGATCGGTGGTGGCCAGCAGGAACTTCACGTGCTCCGGCGGCTCCTCCAGCGTCTTCAGCAGCGCGTTGAACGCCGCCTTGGACAGCATGTGCACCTCGTCGATCAGATAGACCTTGTACTTGCCGCGCGAGGGCATGTACTGCGCGTTCTCGATCACTTCGCGCACATCGTCCACGCCGGTGTTGGAGGCCGCGTCGATCTCCAGCAGGTCGATGTAGCGGCCGGCATCGATGTCCAGACAGGCCGCGCACTGGCCGCACGGATCGGCGCTGGTGCCGTGCTCGCAGTTGAGCGACTTGGCGAAGATGCGGGCGATGGTGGTCTTGCCGACGCCGCGGGTGCCGGTGAACAGGAAGGCGTGGTGCACGCGGCCGCTGTCGAGCGCATTGCTCAGCGCGCGGACCACGTGCTCCTGGCCCACCAGCTCGGCAAAACGCTTCGGACGCCACTTGCGGGCAAGGACGAGATAGGACATCAGGCAACCGTCTTCATCTGAACCGTCATTGTGCCATGGCCGTCAACGCCCGCCGCGCCGCTGCGATTCAGCTTGTGGGGACGCGGCCGGACGGCTAGAATCTGCGCCCCTGTCGTGCCCGTCCCGGCGACAGGTCCCGGAGAGGTGTCCGAGTGGTTGAAGGAGCACGCCTGGAAAGTGTGTAAGCGTCTAAACCGCGCTTCGGGGGTTCGAATCCCCCTCTCTCCGCCAGATTCGAAGCAGCACATGGCCGCGCCCCGGGCGCGGCCTCGTCTCTATGGTGGCCCCGTCGGTCCCTCGCGACGCTAGATCGAAAATCCCGCCAGGGCCGGAAGGCAGCAACGGTATCGATCGACGCGGGCGCCGAGGTCAACCGGCGGGGCCACCGCCTTTTCGGCTTCATGCTTTCCCGCGAACAGCCGGCTGCTCAGTGAACGGGCCCGTGGCGACGGGCCGACCTCCACGAAGGCGGATACGTCAACCTGGCGCGGCAGCAACGGTATCGATCGACGCGGGCGCCGAGGTCAACCGGCGGGGGCCACCGCCTTTTCGGCTTCATGCTTTCCTGCGAACAGCCGGCTGCTCAGTGAACGGGCCCGTGGCGACGGGCCGACCTTTACGAAGGCGGATATGCCGGCCTGGCGCGGCAGCAACGGTATCGATCGACGCGGGCGCCGAGGTCAACCGGCGGGGCCACCGCCTTTTCGGCTTCATGCTTTCCTGCTTGGCGCCGAGTGTCGGCCCTCGCGCATTTCCACCCGTCGTCGTCCCCGCGAAGGCGGGGATCCAGCGCCTTCCCGCGACATGGCTCAAGTCGCCAGGTCCCCGCCTTCGCGGGGACGACGGTCGGTTTGGTACGAAACTGAGAGTCAGCGCCAGTCAGGTCATGCCTTGCAGCGAACTGCCGGCCGGTCATTGAACGGGCCCGTGGCGACGGGCCGACCTCCATGAAGGCGGATACGCCAACCTGGCGCGGCTCACGCCGGCGGCGCCACCATCGCCGTCGGCGCCGGCAGGGCGACGCATTCGTCCGGCAGCGCCACGCGGTGGCCGCGTTCGCGCAGCCGCTGCGCATCCGCGGCGCTGGCGTAGTGGTACAGCACCATGCGCTCGCGCAGCGCTGGCGGATACTCGCGCTCGAGGTCGTCCACGCCGGTATGCGAGGGGTTGCCGTGCAGGCCGCAGTCGTGGGCGATCAGCTCGCCGTCGTCGGCGAAGCGGGCGAGCATCTCGGGAACCGGCCGGGTGTCGCCGGTCCAAGCCAGCGCGCCCTTCAGGCGCAGGCCGTAGGCGGTCTCCGGCCAGTGATGGCGCACCGGGAACACCTCCAGGCGCATGCCGTCATGCCAGAACGCGTCGCCGACCACGACCAGGCGGAAGGCATCCCAGAAGTTGCCGCCGCCCTCGGCCAGCACGTTGGGGTAGTCGCCGACGCGGCGATGCAGCAGCGGCACCACCGTGGCTGGCACGTACAGCACGACCTGCCCGCGCCGTTCGGAGAAATAGGTGTCCACGAACAGCCGCTCCAGGCCGCCGACGTGGTCCAGGTGGACATGGGTGATGAACAGCGCGCGCGGCATCTGCCCGTAGTGTGCCTGGTAGGCGGTCAGCCCCTCGCTGCCGCAGTCGATGGTCAGCCACGGCATCCCGTCGCGCTCGATGGTCGCCATCGGCGAACCGAGCGCGACCGCCGAGGCATTGCCCACCCCCTGGAAACGCAGCGCCCAGGACATCTAGGACCTGCCGCCGCTTTCCGAGCAGCCAGCACCGCCGATGGACGCATCCGGGACAAGCAAGAGGAAGGACGTGGCCCCGGGGCCATGCAGGAACATCCCATCGTGTCGGGCCTGGCAAGCCACCCGCTGTCCGGCAGGGCACGGCACGTCCTAGTACCCCCGGTCCCAGGCCATCTGGTAGGCGCGGCGCAGCCGCGCGAAATCCTTCTCCACGTCGTCGCGGCTGCGCTCGCCGCGCAGCTTCAGCAACGAGCGGCGCAGGCGCTTGAGGTTGCGTTCGCGCCAGCGCGTGGCCGGGATGCGCAGCACGCCGCGGTCGAAATCGATCAGCCAGCCCTTGTTGGCGCCATCGAACAGGATGTTGTTGGCGTTGAGGTCGGCATGGTCCAGGCCGGCGCGGTGGAAGCGGGCGATCAGCTGCCCGGCCTCCTCCCAGGGCGCGCCGTGCCCGGCCAGCTGCGCGCACTCGGCCAGCGGGCGCACGCCTTCCAGGCGTTCCATCAGCAGTGCCGCGCGGTAGTGCATGCCTTCGCGCAGGTAGCAGGCGGCCAGCGGCCGCGGCACCGGCAGCTTGAGGCCGCGCAACTGCCGCATCAGCCGGAACTCGGCGAAGCTGCGCGTACGGTTGGCGCCCTGCCACAGGTAGCTGCCGCGGCTGATCCGCGCGGCCAGGCCGCCGCGCAGGTAGTGCCGCAGCACGCAGCGGCCGAACGGCGCGTCGACGAACCATGCGCCGCCGCGCCCGCCCTCGTCGACCGCCTTGGCGCGCGTGCCCCAGTGGGTCGGCGAGAACAGGCTGGCGTCGGCTTGCGACAGCCGCTGGCGGTCGAACAGAATGGCGCCATAGCCGCGACCTTCGCGGTACGGCGTCAGCGCTTCAGTGGCGTCGAATGCAACCATTCCTTCGAGTCTAGCAACACGATGCCCGCAACGCGCCCCTCCCTGTGCCTGCTGCGCCTGTCGGCGCTGGGCGATGTGACCCATGTCGTGCCCCTGGTGCGGACCCTGCAGCGCGCCTGGCCGCAGGCGTCCACGCCCCTGCACTGGGTGATCGACAACGCCGGGCACAAGCTGCTCGATGGCCTGGACGGGGTGCGCTTCCACGTCTACGACAAGAAGACGGGGCTGGCCGGCATGCGCGCGCTGCGCCGCGAACTGGCCCCGCTCGGCCGTTTCGACGCGCTGCTGCAGATGCAGGTGGCGTTCCGTGCCAACCTGCTGTCGGCCTTCATCCCGGCACGGCGGCGCATCGGCTACGACCGCGGCCGCTCCAAGGACCTGCACGGGCTGTTCGTCAACGAACGCATCCACGCGCCCGAGCGCATCCACGTGCTCGATGCCATCGGCAGCTTCTGCCAGCCGCTGGGTACGGTCCAGGACGAAGTGGTGTGGAACCTGCCGGTACCGGAGCAGGCGCATGCCTGGGCACGCGCGCAGTGGCCGGACGACGGCGTGCCCACCCTGCTGGTCTCGCCCTGCTCCAGCCACGTGCGCCGCAACTGGTATGCCGACCGCTACGCCGCGGTGGCCGACCACGCCGCCGCGCAGGGCTGGCGCATCGTGCTGTGCGGCGGCCGCAGCGACCTGGAGCGCCGCACCGCCGACGCCATCGCCGCGGCCATGCAGGCGCCGGTGCTGGACCTGGTCGGCAAGGACACGCTCAAGCAGCTGCCGGCGCTGCTGGCGCGCGCCGAGCTGGTGATGACGCCCGACTCCGGCCCGATGCACATCGCCAACGCCATGGGCAGCAAGGTGCTGGGCCTGCACGCGGCCAGCAACCCCGAGCGCAGCGGCCCATACTCGGACCGCCGCTACTGCGTGGACCGCTACGACGATGCCGCGCGCAGGTTCCTCGGCAAACCGGCCGCCGAACTGAAATGGGGCACCAAGATCGAGTTCGACGACGTCATGGCGCTGGTCACGGTGGACGATGCCATCGCCGCGTTCGAGCGCTACCGCGCCGACCATCGTCGCTGACGCCAGGCCGGCATGCCAGACGCCACCGACCGGCATGCGCTGCACGAACGGCTCGCTGCGATCGCGCGGGGCAACGCCCGGTTCATGCGCGCGCTGCGACTGGTGCGCGGGCTCGGCATCGCCGATGGCTGCATCGGCGCCGGCGCGGTGCGCAACCTGGTCTGGGACCACCTGCACGGGCTGGCGTCGCCGCGTGCCGGATCCGACGTCGATGTCGCCTGGTTCGATCCCGTCGACCTCTCGCCAGGCACCGACCGCCGCCTGCAGGATCGCTTGCATGCCGCCGCACCCGACATCCCCTGGGAAGTGACCAACCAGGCGGCGGTGCACCTGTGGTTCGAGCGGCATTTCGGCCACGCCGTGGAACCGCTGCGGTCGATCGAGGATGCGGTGGCCTCGTGGCCCGAGTTCGCCACCTGCGTGGCGCTGTCGCTGCGCAGCGACGGGACGCTGCACGTCATCGCCCCGCACGGCCTGGACGACCTGTTCGGCATGGTCGTGCGGCGCAACCCGCGCCGGGTCAGCATCGCCACCTACCGCCGCCGGCTGGCCGAAAAGCGTTACCTTGATCGCTGGCCGCAGGTCACGGTGATCGAATGATCGCCCGTGCCGAGGAATCGGCAAGGCTGGCAGTTTTTTGTCCACCGCGTCGCTGCCGGGGATGACGGCGACGCATCGAACGCGAGAATCCATGGCTGCATCCTGCCCCGTCACCCGTCCGTCGCCGTGTCCCGGACCTGATCGCCACCGATGCGCCGCGACCGCCGCGGAACCCCGCGCATGACACCGACGCGCCGCCTGCTCGGCCCAATCTTGCTGGGCCTGTTCGTCCTTTCCGGCTTCGCCGGGCTGGTCTACCAGTCGCTGTGGTCGCACTACCTGGGCCTGACCCTGGGCCATGCCGCCTACGCGCAGAGCCTGGTGCTGACGATCTTCATGGGCGGCATGGCCCTGGGCGCCTGGCTGGCGGCGCGGCTGACCACGCACTGGCGCCGGCTGCTGCGCGCCTACGCGCTGGCCGAGGCGGCGATCGGCGTGCTGGGCCTGCTGTTCCACAGCCTGTTCGTCGGCTATGGCGAGATCTCGCAGCGCCATTTGCTGCCGGCGCTGGGCGACGGCCTGGCCGGGCACCTGTACCCGTGGGTCTCCGGCGCGCTGCTGATCCTGCCGGCCTGCATCCTGCTCGGCGCCACCTTCCCGCTGCTCAGCGCCGGCTACCTGCGCGCGGCTCCGCGCGAGGACGCCCGCGTGCTGGGCGGGCTGTACTTCGCCAACAGCCTGGGCGCGGCGGCCGGCGCGCTGATCGCCACGTTCGCGCTGCTGCCGTGGCTGGGCATGCCCGGGGCGATGGCGGTGGCCGGCATCGCCAACCTGGTGGTTGCCGCCGGCAGCTGGGCGCTGTCGCTGCGGATCGAACGCGTCCCCGCGGCGCCGGCCGCCGATACGGCCGAAGCACCCGCCGCGGCATCCGCCGCCACCGGCCGCCATGCCCAGGCCCCGTTGGCGCGCACCGTGCTGTGGGTGTCGCTGCTGTCCGGCGCCTGCTCGTTCGTCTACGAGATCGGCTGGATCCGGCTGCTCAACCAGGCCCTGGGCAGCACCGTGCACAGCTTCGAACTGATGCTGGCCGCGTTCCTGCTGGGACTGGCCGGCGGCGGCTGGTGGGTGCACCGGCGCGCGGCGCGGCTGCACGATCCGCTGCGCACCGCCGCGCTGGCGCAGATCGCGATGGGCGTGGCGGCGCTGCTGTCGCTGGTGGCCTTCGCCCACTCGTTCCAGTGGACCGGGGCGCTGCTCGGCGCGCTCTCGCGCAGCGACGGCGGCTACCGCCTGTACCTGCTCGGCAGCGCCGGCATCGCCATGGCGGTGATGCTGCCGGCCGCCTTCTTCGCCGGCACCACCCTGCCGCTGTTCACCTTGGCGCTGCTGCGCGCCGGCAGCGGCGAGGGCGGCATCGGCCGGCTGTACGCGGCCAACACGGTCGGCGCGATCGTCGGCGTGCTGGCGATGACCCACCTGTTAATCCCGCTGCTGGGGGTGCGCAATGGCGTGGCCCTGGCGGCCCTGGTCGATGCGTCGCTGGGCTTCTGGCTGCTGGCGCAGGCGCAGGGCGAGACCTCCCGGCGCAGGCTGGCCGGCCTGGCCATGGCCGTCGCCGCCAGCCTGTGCCTGATGCTGTACGCCGGACGCGTGGATCCGCGCGCGCAGCTTTCCGGGGTGTTCCGCAACGGCTACGCGCGGCTGGGCGATGCCCTGCAGATCCCGTTCCTGCGCGACGGCAAGACCGCCACCATCGGCGTGGTGCGCTCGCCCGCGCTGGGTTCGCAATCGCTGCTGACCAACGGCAAGTCCGACGGCTCCATGGCCGAGCGCCTATCCGATCCGCCCGGCGGCGACGAGCTGACCATGGTCACGCTGGGCGCGCTGCCGCTGGCGCTGCATCCGCAGCCGCGCCAGGTCGGGGTGATCGGCTGGGGCCTGGGCCTGAGCACGCATACGCTGCTGGGCAGCGAGCGGGTGCAGCGGGTCGACACCGTGGAGATCGAACCGGCGGTGCTGGCAGCCTCGCGCGTGTTCGCCGCGCGCATCCCGCGCGCGCTGGACGATCCGCGCTCGCACGTGCACTTCGACGATGCCCGCCACTTCTTCGCCAGCGGCGGCCGCCGCTACGACGTGATCGTCTCCGAGCCGTCCAATCCTTGGGTCAGCGGCGTCGCCGGGCTGTTCACCTGGCAGTTCTACCGCTTCGTGCACGCCCAGCTGGCCGAGGACGGCATGCTGGTGCAGTGGCTGCAGACCTACGAGATCGACGACGCGCTGCTGGCGCAGATCGTCGCCGCGCTGCTGCAGCAGTTCCCCGACGTGGCGGTGTACCTGGCGCAGGACAACGACCTGGTGGTGGTCGCCTGCCGCACGCGCTGTCCCGACCCGGACATGGAGCGCCTACGCCACGGCCAGCTCGGGCGCGAGACCGCGCGCATCGGCCTGGCCAGCGATGCCGCGCTGGCGCTGCGCCGCATCGGCGGCAGGCCGCTGCTGCAGACCTACGTCAACGCGCTGCAGGCCACCCCGCACGACGACTTCCACCCGGATGTCGCGCTGAGGGGACCGCTGACCCGCTTCCGCGGCGACCGTGCCGAGACCCTGCAGCAGCTGCTGGACAGCGGCCTGCCGGTGCTGGACCTGCTGGAGCGGCGCTCACCGCCATCGGCCGCGGCCGACATCCCGGCCATGCCCGGCCACCGCCCGAGCGAGGCCCGCGGCCGCGCATTGCGCCTGGTCGCCGCGCTGCGCCAGGGCCACCTGCACTCCATCCCGGCCGTGCGCCAGCGCGACAGCGCCGCACCCGAGCTGGCGCTGCAGGCGTTGCTGGGCAGCTCCGCGGGTATCGTCGAGGATCCGGCCACCTGGGCCGAGGCCGCCTCCCAGGTGGCCGCCGCCACCCTGGGCCACCTGCCGGCCCGGGACCTGTTCGGCGCCTGGATCGCGCCGGCATGGATCGACGTGGCGCGCCAGCCCGCCCCGGTACGGCAGGTGCTGGACATGTATGCCGCCGCGGCCGCGCGCGATGCCGCGGCGATGCGCCTGGCCGGCGAGGCGGTGCTGCAGCTGCCACAGGCGCTGCCGGAAGCGCTGCAGGAGCAGGCGCTGGTGATCGCCCAGCTCGGCGCGCTCGGCACCGGCCATCCGGCCGAGGTCGAGCGCCTGCACCAGGGCTACGGCGTGGCGCTGCCGGCCAGCGAGCCGCTGCGCATGGTCCGGCACATGATCAGGATCCGCGGACTGGAGCGCCCCGCGGACAGCCAGCCATCAGCCGGGGACAGCACCGGGCCGGCGGCGCATCCGGATCAACCCGCGCCGCCGGCGTAGTCCTGGTAGGACTTCTCCTCCACGTACTCCGAACCCAGCGCGAGGTTGATCGCCTTCTTGATGCGCGCGCGCTCGTCGTTCTGGAAATACACGCTGCGGGCCAGCTGGATGAACTCGTCGTCGAAGGCCTGCGCCTTCTCCTTCAGGCGGATGTCGTCCTCGATCACCCACAGCCGCTCGTTGACCGCCTTGAGCTGAGCACGCAGCTCGGGCACGCCGGCCTCGGCAATCCCTGCCTGCGCGTCGGGCACGCGCCCTGCGGCCGGGTACGCCATCCAGATGGCCTCCAGCGCCGACAGTTCATTGCGCACGTTGACCAGCTTGGCCTCGTCGGTCATGCGCTCGGACTTGATCTGCAGGATGGCGATCTTGTCGAGCAGCTCGCCGAGGGAGACGGGGACCAGGATTTCGGACATGGCGGATACCGGCGGAAACGGAAACGGCAAGTTTAGCCATCCGCGATGAACACGGCGCCCAGGGCCGGAAAAAGCAAGGCCCCCTTGCGGGGGCCTTGCGGAACCTGGCGGAGAGGGGGGGATTCGAACCCCCGATGCGCTATAAACGCATGCCTGATTTCGAGTCAGGTACATTCAACCACTCTGCCACCTCTCCGGGTGGTGTCCCGGCGAACCGGGCCGTGCATGATAAAGGGCCGGCCCTGTCCGGACAAGCGGCCGGCGCATGAATCCACGCTCTCGCACATCCTGGATTTCCTTGCCGGATGTCCGCCGGCCCGCGATGATGCCGTTCTGTCCAGCAGTAACGACTCCGCTCCCTCCTCCATGATCGAATTCGGACACCTCACCCATGTCGGCCTGCGCCGCGAGCTCAACGAGGACACCTACTACGGCGACAGCGAGCTGGGCCTGTGGCTGGTGGCCGACGGCATGGGCGGCCACGCCTGCGGCGAGGTGGCCAGCGCGCTGGCCCGCGAGACCATCGTGCGCGAGGTCCGCGCCGGTGCCACGCTGGAACAGGCGATACGGGTGGCCGACGAGGAGATCATCCGCACCTCGCGCCGGCGCAACGACACCCTGCCGATGGGCACGACGGTGGTCGCCGCGCGCGTCGACGGGAACCGCTTCGAGGTCGCCTGGGTCGGCGACAGCCGCGCCTACCTGTGGCGCCAGGGCAAGCTGGCACAGCTGAGCCAGGACCACAGCTACGTGCAGGAACTGATCGCCCAGGGCACACTGACCGCCGAACAGGCGCGCGCGCACCCGCACCGCAACGTGGTCACCCAGGCGCTGGGCGTGACCGATCCCAACCACCTGAACGTGGCCACGATGACCGGCGAGCTGCGCTCGGGCATGCAGCTGCTGCTGTGCAGCGACGGCCTGACCGAGGAGGTGGACGACGGCGGCCTGGCCCGGGCGCTGGGACAGGGCGACTGCAGCGCGCAGGAATGCGTGGACACGCTGGTGGCCGCCGCGCTCGACGGCGGCGGCTCGGACAACATCACCGCCATCGTGGTGCGCTGCCACTGAGCCGGCGGCATCCGTCGCCGGACATATCCGCCACGACAGCGCCGCCACCTCAGGCCTCGGCCGCCGGCTCCAGCTCCGGCACCTCGTCCCACAGCGCGCGGCCGGCCTTCTTGCGCAGGCGCGCCATCTCCGCCTCGTGCGCCTCCAGTTCCGACGGGGTCGGCACCACCCGCGGCCGCGGCAACAGCATGCCCGGATCGAACGCCAGCGCCGCCTCGGCGGCGCCGGCCTCGTGCCCGCCATCGGCCGGGCCGAAGCCGATCTCCTCCTGGCCGGACGTCAGCGCGATGTAGACGTCGGCGAGGATCTGCGCATCGAGCAGGCCGCCGTGGAGCTGGCGGTGCGAGTTGTCCACGCCCAGCCGCTTGCACAGCGCGTCCAGCGAGTTGCGCTGGCCGGGGAAGCGTTCGCGCGCCAGCAGCAGCGTATCGACCACGCTCACCCGCTCGACGATGCGCCCGTAACGCTCGCCCAGCCGCGACAGCTCGTAGTCGAGGAAGCCGACGTCGAACGCCGCGTTGTGGATGATCAGCTCGGCGCCGTCGATGTATTCGAGGAACTCGTCCACGACCTCCTCGAAGCGCGGCTTGTCGGCCAGGAAGTCCAGCGTCAGGCCGGTGACCTCCTGCGCGCCGGCCTCGAACTCGCAGTCGGGCCTGAGGTAGCGGTGGAAATTGCGGCCGCTGGGACGGCGCTCGAGCAGTTCCACGCAACCGATCTCGACGATGCGGTTGCCCTTCTTCCACTCCAGGCCGGTGGTTTCGGTATCGAGGACGATCTGGCGCATGCGGGCCTCAGTTTACCTTCGCGCCGCTGCGCTGGAGGATGGCCTGGTCGCGCGCCAGCACGTCCACCCGTTCGTTGTCCGGATCGCCGTTGTGGCCCTTGACCCAGCGCCAGTCGATCTCGTGGCGCTGGATGGCCGCGTGCAGGCGCTCCCACAGCTCGCGGTTCTTGACCGGATCGCCGCCGGCGGTCTTCCACTGCTTGCGCAGCCAGCCCGGCAGCCACTGGGTGATGCCCTGGCGCACGTACTGCGAATCGGTGTGCAGCACGATGCGGCACGGCTCGGTCAGCGTCTCCAGCGCCATGATGGCCGCCATCAGCTCCATGCGGTTGTTGGTGGTGTGCGCCTCGCCGCCGGCGAGCTCGCGCTCGATGCCCTTGTAGCGCAGCAGCGCCGCCCAGCCGCCGGGACCGGGGTTGCCCAGGCAGGAGCCGTCGGTGTGGATCTCGATCGTCTTCATTCGTTTCCAGGAATTCAGGTGGTCTGCATCGGCTGGCGCCACTGCACCTTGGCCGGCATCAGGCCGATGGGCGCGGCGGCGCGCTTCTCGGCCTCGAGCAGGCAGGCCGCGCGCAGCAGGGAAAGGTCGCGGCCGCCGCGCCGGCCGCCGTCGTTGCGCCACACCGGCCCCAGGTACTGCACCGGTCCCACCGCCTGCAGCCCGCAACGGTTGGCCAGCACGCGCCAGCTGGCCGGCAGGCGCGCGCCGAGGCCATGGCGGCGCCAGCGCAGGCGGTAGGGACTGAGCGGGTTGAGTGCCAGCAGCCATATCCGCCCGCCCGGCATCAGCACCCGCTCGCATTCGCGCAGCAGCGCGTCGGCCCGGTGGTCGAGCACGTGCTGCAGCACGATCGCCTGCACGCTCTCCGAGGCCACCGGCAGCGGCAGCGAGCAGCGGATGTCGCCGCCATAGCCGGCGCCGCCGCCCAGCTGGTGCAACCGCACGCACAGCCCGCCCAGGCCCTTCGGGACCTGGCCGAAGGGGGCGGGCGCCAGCCACAGCCAGGGCTGCGAGGGGCGCGCGCGCAGCCTGGCGGCCAGCTGCAGGCGCTCCTCGCGCAGCAACAGCCTGGCGGCTCCCGTATCAAACCAGGATGAGACGCCGGCTTGACGGGCAAATGGAGGGACAGGCATGGTCCCCATTCTATGCGACTGATCGCCCTGCCCGCATTCGAGGACAACTACATCTGGGCGATGGTGGCCCCGGACGGCGCGGCGATCGTCGTCGATCCCGGACAGGCCGCGCCGGTGCTGGAGGCATCGTCCGGGCAGGGATGGCAGCCGCGGGCGATCCTGCTCACCCATCACCACGACGACCACATCGCCGGCGTCCCGGAGCTGCAGCGGCGCTGGCCCGAGGTTCCGGTCTATGCGCCGGTCGAGCCGCGCATCCCGTTCCCGTGCCAGCGGGTGGGCGAAGGCGACGTGGTCCAGGCCGCCGGCTGGGTGTTCGACGTGCTGCACGTGCCCGGCCATACCCGCAGCCATATCGCCTTCCACGGACAGGGCCACCTGTTCAGTGGTGATACCCTGTTCAGCCTGGGCTGTGGGCGACTGTTCGAAGGTACCCCCGCCCAGATGCTGACCTCGCTGCAACGGCTGTCCCGCCTGCCGGGCGCCACCCAGGTCTGCTGCGGTCACGAATACACCCTGGCCAATTCCATGTTCGCCAGGCATGTGGAACCCACCAACGCTGCCTTGCAGCGCCGTCAACAGGAAGTCCAGGCCATGCGAAACGCTGCCCGTCCTACCCTGCCGGTCTCCTTGTCCAGCGAGTGCGACACCAATCCGTTCCTGCGTACCTCCACGGCCGAGGTACGCCAGGCCATCCAGCGCCATGCGCCGGGCACCGGCGCCGACGAGGTCGAGGTGTTCGCCGCGCTGCGGCGCTGGAAGGACGATTTCCGCGCATGAGGCGGCTCGCCCTGTCGTTGTCGCTCGGCCTGGCACTGGTCCTCGCCAGCCCCGCGACACCCGCAGCAGCTCCCGACCCGATCGATTCCGTCCCCGGCACCGACACCGCGCAGGCCCCGCCGCTGCCGATCGATCCGGCCTCGCTTCCCCCCGACGGCACCCGCAACGGCCGCAGCATCTTCGCCAGCTTCCGCGACGGCCTGGCCGACGGCAGCTGCGACGACGGCGCCACCAGCGACCGTTGGCGCCGGCACTTCTCCCATGCGCCGGCGAAACTGGCCGACCAGGACGGCGACGTGCTGCCGCTGTTCGGCTACGTCGTCGACGAACTGCGGGCCGCCGGCCTGCCCACCGAATTCGCGCTGATCCCGTTCGTGGAAAGCGGCTACCGTCCCGCCGCCCGCAACGGCAACGGCCCGGCCGGGCTGTGGCAGTTCGTCGCCGCCACCGCGCGCAACCACGACATCCCGATCGAGAGCGGCTACGACGGCCGCCTGTCGGCGGTGGAATCCACCCGCGCGGCCACCCGCTACCTCAGGACGCTGTACGGCATGTTCGGCGGCGACTGGCGGCTGGCGATCATGGCCTACAACGCCGGCGAGTACCGCGTGCTGCAGTCCATCCGCCGCGCCGGCATGAACGCCGGCAACGCCGATCCGGCCCGCCTGCCCGGCCTGTCGCCGGTGACGTACCAGTACGTGGAAAAGCTCCACGCCCTGACCTGCGTGCTGGAAGAAGCCGAGCAGCAGGGCAGCCTGCTGGTCGACCTGGACCGTCCGGTGCCGACGCTGGCGGCGCACACCCTGCACGACGCCGGCTCGCTGCAGGACTGGGCCAGCCGCAGGACATTGCCGACCGATCAGGTGGCACGCCTGAACCCCGCGCTCTCCGGTACCCGGGCCGCGGCCGGCAGGCCGGTACTGGCGCCGGTGCACGCGCCTCCCGCGGCAGCCGCCTCGTCCACTCCGGTGGCAGCGACGACAGCCGCGGCAGCCATGCCGGCGCAGGTCGCCGCCGCGACCGCGACGCGCACCGCCAAGGCGTCCGGCCGCACCCACACCGTGCGCAACGGCGAATCGGCCTGGAGCATCGCCCGGCGTTACGGCGTCACCGTGCAGGCGCTGCTGTCCGGCAACGGCCTGTCGCAGCGCAGCGTGCTCAAGCCGGGCATGGTGCTGCGCTTCGAGGGCGAGCAGTAGCCATCCGCATCGCCGCCAAACCGTACGGACGCGGCGCATGCGTGGCAAACTAGCGCGATGACTCAAACCAGCGAGAACACCATGGGTTTCCTGCAAGGCAAGCGCGCCCTGATCACCGGCATCGCCAGCGAGCGTTCCATCGCCAGCGGCATCGCCGAGGCGATGCACCGCGAAGGCGCGGAACTGGCTTTCACCTACCAGAACGAGAAGCTGAAGACGCGCGTGGAGAAGGCCGCGGCGCTGTACGGCAGCGATATCGTGCTGCCGCTGGACGTCTCCGACGACGCGCAGATCGACGCCTGCTTCGAGGAACTGGGCAAACGCTGGGAGCGCTTCGACATCCTGGTGCACGCGATCGCCTTCGCCCCGCGCGAGGCGCTGGCCGGCGGCTTCCTCGACGGCCTGGACCGCAACAGCTTCAACATCGCCCAAGACATCTCCGCCTATTCGCTGGCGGCATTGGCCAAGGCCGCGCGCCCGCTGCTCACCGGCCACCAGAGCGCCATCCTGACACTGAGTTACCTCGGCGCCGAACGCGCGCTGCCGAACTACAACGTCATGGGTGTGGCCAAGGCCAGCCTGGAAGCCACGGTGCGCTACCTGGCGCTGAACCTGGGCGCCGAGGGCATCCGCGTCAACGCGGTCTCCGCCGGCCCCATCAAGACGCTGGCCGCCTCCGGCATCGGCAGCTTCCGCAAGATCCTCGGCCACGTCGAGCAGTACGCGCCGCTGCGCCGCACCGTCACCATCGAAGACGTCGGCAACGTCGGCGCCTTCCTGTGCTCGGACCTGGCCGGCGGCGTCACCGGCGAGGTCACCTACGTCGATGCCGGCTACAACATCCTCGGCATGACCGGCATCGACGACGTCGGCTGAGGCCGGTCTCCTCGATCGCGCATCCCGATCCCGGGCACGCACCGGCACCCTCCGCTGCACGCGGGGCGGCGCCGGGCGCACGGAAATCCCGCAGGCATCCCGAAGCCGCCTGATCCTGTGATCCTGCCCCAAAGCCGGAGCCGGCCGTTGCGGCCCTTGCCCCACGCCCGCGTGCATGCCTGCCGAAACGGTGCGGTGCGCAAGCAGGCCATCGGACCGCGGGCCGCACAGCCTCGCCAAGGATCGGGATCCGTCCCATGGCCGGAGGAGCGGACCGCGAACCAGCCAAGAAAAAAGGCGCCCACAGGCGCCTTTTTCTCTGGAACACGGACCCAGGACTCAGCCGGCGACGACCTTGACCATCTCCAGGCACTTGTTGGAGTAGCCCCACTCGTTGTCGTACCACGACACCAGCTTGACGAAGGTATCGTCCAGGGCGATGCCGGCGTCGGCGTCGAAGATCGAGGTGCGGGTGTCGCCGCGGAAGTCGGTGGCCACCACCTTGTCCTCGGTGTAGCCGAGGATGCCCTTCAGCGCGCCTTCGCTCTGCGCCTTCACCTCGGCCTTGATCTCCTCGTAGGTGGCCGGCTTGTCCAGTTCCACGGTCAGATCGACCACCGACACGTCCGAGGTCGGCACGCGGAAGCTCATGCCGGTGAGCTTCTTGTTGAGCTCGGGGATCACCTTGCCCACCGCCTTGGCCGCGCCGGTGGAGGAGGGAATGATGTTCTCCAGGATGCCGCGGCCGCCGCGCCAGTCCTTGTTGGACGGGCCATCGACGGTCTTCTGGGTCGCGGTGGCGGCGTGCACGGTGGTCATCAGGCCGCGCTTGATGCCCCACTTGTCGTTGATCACCTTGGCCAGCGGCGCCAGGCAGTTGGTGGTGCACGAGGCGTTGGAGACGATCGCCTGGCCGGCGTAAGTGCCGTGGTTGACGCCATAGACGAACATCGGCGTGTCGTCCTTGGACGGGGCCGACATGATCACCTTCTTCGCGCCCGCATCGATGTGCTTCTGCGCGGTTTCCTTGGTCAGGAACAGGCCGGTGGATTCGATCACCACCTCGGCGCCGACCTCGTCCCACTTCAGGTTGGCCGGGTCGCGCTCCTGGGTGAGGCGGATCTTCTTGCCGTTGACCACCAGCGTGTTGCCCTCGACCGCGACCTCGCCCTTGAAGCGGCCATGCACGGAGTCGTACTGCAGCATGTAGGCCAGGTAGTCGGGCTCGAGCAGGTCGTTGATGCCGACGATCTCGATCTCGTCGCCGAAGTTCTGCACCGCCGAGCGCAGCACGTTGCGCCCGATGCGTCCGAATCCATTGATGCCAACCTTGATTGCCATTTCAGTAGCTCCTGCGGCCGCGACCCGCGCGGCGGATGGGTTTGGAAGGGTCGACAGTCTAGCAGGAGCGCGATTTCAGGCCTTGCCGGGAGGCAGCTGAGCGCCGGCTGAGCGGGAACGGCGGTTTGATCTGGATCAAGGCGGCGGTGTTAAGAAATCGAAAAACTGCGCGCAAATTCCACCGACCCACCGAGAACCAACATGAGCAAGAACATCTCGCTACTCGCCGCAAGCCTGGCCGCCGTGGCCGCCTTCGCCGCCGCTCCGGCGATGGCGCAGTCCAAGGGCGACTGGACCTTCGGCGTGGGCGTGCACAACGTCGACCCGAAGTCCGACAACGGCACCCTGAACGGCGCCGCGCTGGGCCTGGGCGCGCTCAAGACCCGCGTGAACGACGACACCAAGCCGACCTTCACCGCGGAGTACTTCGTTGCCGACAACGTCGGCGTGGAAGTACTGGCCGCCTTCCCGTTCAAGCACGACGTCAGCATCGACGGCGTGGGCAAGGTCGGCGAGACCAAGCAGCTGCCGCCGGTGGTGTCGCTGCAGTACCACTTCACCAATGCCAGCGTCGTCACCCCGTTCGTCGGCGTCGGCGTGAACTACACCAAGTTCTTCAGCACCGACAGCAAGGGCGCGCTGGCCGGCACCAAGCTGCGCCTGGAAGATTCCTGGGGCGTGGCCGCACACGCCGGCGTGGACTTCGCCGTCAGCGACAAGGGCGCGCTGCGCGTGGACGTGCGCTGGGCCGACATCGACACCAAGGTCAAGGTCAACGGCAACAAGCTCGGCACCGCCAACATCGACCCGCTGGTCTATGGCGTGGCCTACGTGTTCAAGTTCTGATATCCCCTCCCATCAGGCTTGACCGTGGTGCCCGCAACGGGCGGAAGGAGACATCCTTCCGCCCGTTTTCCGTTGCATGGCCACCGCCGCGGCGCCGCGCGTTGGGCGAGTGGCAGGCGACGGCCCGGTAGAATCGGCGGCATGAAGAAGATCACGCTTGCCTCCCTCCTCTGCAGCCTCGCCCTCGTGCTGCAGCCGCTTCCACTGCTGGCCTGGGGCGGACAGGGCCACCGCCTGGTGGCGCGCATCGCCGAAGCCCAGCTCACCGACCAGGCCCGCCAGCAGGTAGCGCAACTGCTGGCCGGCGAGCCGGACCCGACGCTGGCCGGCATCGCCTCCTGGGCCGACCAGTTGCGCGACTCCGATCCCGACCTAGGCAAGCGCACCGCGCGCTGGCACTACGTCAACATCGGCGAAAGCGACTGCCGGTACCTGCCACCACGCGACTGCCCCGGCGGCAACTGCGTGATCGAGGCGTTGAAGACGCAGCTGGCGCTGCTGCAGGACCGCAGCCAGCCGCTGCCGGCGCGGCGCCAGGCACTGAAGTTCGTCGTGCACCTGGCCGGCGACATCCACCAGCCGATGCATGCCGGCTACGCCCGCGACAAGGGCGGCAACGACTACCAGCTGCAGTTCAACGGCCGCGGCACCAACCTGCACTCGCTGTGGGACAGCGGCATGCTCAACGACCGCCACCTGGACGATGCGCAGTACCTGCAGGTGCTGCAGGCCCTGCCGCGTCCGGCTGGCGAGGACATGCCGGCCACGGTCGCCGATGCCGGCGCCTGGGCCGAGGCGTCCTGCCATGTCGCCATCGCCGCCTATCCGCGCGGCCACGTGCTGCCGGCGGACTACGTGCCCCGCGAGCGCCCGGTCGCCGAGGCGCAGCTGCGCCTGGCCGGCGACCGGCTGGCCGCGTTGTTGAACGCGGCGCTGTCCACGCCCTGACACGCGGGCAGATCACCAGGAGAGCGCCCATGGCCATCGACGTGCATCCCTTCTTCCATGCCGCCAGCAACACCTTCAGCTACGTCGCCGTCGATCCGGCCAGCGGCGCGGCGGCGGTGATCGACCCGGTGCTCGACTACGACCCGGACAGCGGGACAGCGGACGGCGCGCCGGCGCAGGCGCTGGTGGACGCGGTACGGCGGCACGGCTGGCAGGTACAGTGGCTGCTGGAAACCCATGCCCATGCCGACCACGTCTCGGCCGCGCGCTGGCTCAAGCGCCACTGGCCGCAGGCGCGGCTGGGCATCGGCGCCGACATCGTCCAGGTGCAGCGCACCTTCGCCGGACCGCTGGCGCTGCCGGCCGGTTTCCGCGGCGACGGCTCGCAGTTCGACCGCCTGTTCGCCGACGGGGACGGTTTCGAGGTCGGCATGCTGCATGGCCGGGTGATCGCCGTGCCCGGGCACACGCCCGACAGCATCGCCTACCTGATCGACGATGCGCTGTTCCCCGGCGATTCGATCTTCATGCCCGATGGCGGCACCGCGCGCTGCGACTTCCCCGGCGGCGACGCCGCGCAGCTGTACCGCTCGATCCGCCGCCTGTACGAGCTACCCGACGCCACGCGCGTGTTCGTCTGCCACGACTACGGCCCGGGCGGGCGCGAGATCGCCTGCCAGACCAGCATCGGCGAGCAGAAGCGCAGCAATATCCATGTGCGCCATGACACCGCCGAACGGGACTTCGTGCAGCAGCGCGCGGCACGCGACGCCACCCTGCCACCACCACGGCTGATGCAGCCGGCGGTGCGCGCCAACATCCAGGGTGGCGCAATACCGGAATGACCGCCCTCCACATCGCCTGCACGCCCGCGCGCGGCCGTTGCGCCATGATGGCCGAGCCGACACAGGAGGCGATGCGATGCGAAAGTACCCGAAGCAGGACTTTCCGCTGGACCAGGTCCGGCGCTATCTGGAACCCGGTCCGATCGTGCTGGTCAGCTCGGCCTGGAACGGCGAGCGCGACATCATGACCATGGGCTGGCACATGGTGCTGGAATTCACCCCGTCGCTGCTGGCGTGCTGCATCTCCAGCGGCAACCACAGCTTCGAGCTGGTGCGCCGCAGCGGCGAGTGCGTGATCAACCTGCCCGGCGCCGACATCATCGACACCGTGGTCGGCATCGGCAACAGCAGCGGCGCGCAGATCGACAAGTTCGCGCATTTCGGCCTCACCGCGGTGGAGGCCGACAAGGTCGGTGCACCGCTGATCGCCGAGTGCCATTCCAGCTTCGAGTGCAGGCTGCACGACGACAGCCTGGTGGACCGCTACAACCTGTTCGTGTGGGAGGTGGTCAAGGCGCACGTGGCGACGCGGCCGAAGCTCCCGCACACCGTGCACTACCGCGGCGATGGCGAGTTCATGGTCTCGGGCAAGGAGATCTCGCGGCGGCGGCTGTTCCTGCCGGAGATGCTCTAGACCCGGTCCAAGGTCCCGGCATGGCGTCGTCCTGTGGAAAGCGGCATCACCTGCGCGGCAGGCCACCGGTGCGTACCGTCGCCTGCCCCTGCCGCACTTCAAAGGTGAACGCGTACTGCAGCGACACCGCAACGGGTTCCACCCGCTGCGCATCGGCGCAATCGCCGGGATCGTCCGGGACGGCGGCATCACCGGCATAGCTGCACATCGCCGCCGGGCGGAAGCGCCAGCGGATCACCGCGTCGAGCGCCGCCTGCACCAGGCCCGCGTTGGCCGGATCGGCGACGCCGGCGCATTCCTCGCGCGCGGCCAGCGGCACGGCATGCATCACCGTGCCATCGTCGGCGATCGCCACGCTCACGCACACGACGGTGGCCGGCAGCGTCTGCCGGTCCGCTTCCGGCGGCAGTACCGGGTCGGCCGCCTGCAGCGGCTGCGGCATGCGGAACAGCTGCCGCGGCTGCAGCGTGTAGCGCTGCAGCTGGCCGGCGGTGCCGCCGCCATCGGGTTCCGGCGCCAGCAGGCGGCTGTCGATGGACTGCGAGTAGGACGCCTCCTCCCGCTGCATCCTGCCGCTACCCGCGCAGCCACATGCGGCCGCCGCGAGCAGGCAGCTCCCGAACAGCAAGGACGCCTTCATCCCGCCACCGTCGCGAGCACGCCGCACAGGCGCTTGGACGCATCGCCCGGGTCGTCCTGCAACACGTCGCAGATCTTTCGGTAGGAACCGTCGTCATCGCGTTCGATCCGGTACCAACGGTACCGGTCCGCCCCGGCCACGCCGGACGGGGCCGTGGCGGCCTCCATCATCGACTCGAAGGTGACCGGTACTCGCAGCCTCCCGGGCACGGCCACGCCATTGCGTCGCTCCGGCTCGAATCGCCACTGGCCGACCACGTCCAGCACGGCCTGATCGAACACGCCGGCCGGGCGGCTGCGCTCCACCCGTGCGCCGGTGGGGACGCCCTGCGCGTCGATGTCCACCAGCAGCACGACCTCGCCGCTGCGGGCATGCCTGAGCGCCTCGGCCGGATACTTCGGCGGCGGCAGGCGCTGCTTCAGGGCCGGCGGGACCGCATCCGGTGCGGCGGCAACGTTGCGAGCCGGCTGCTGTGCCCAGGCGGCATACCCGCTGGCGGCGGCCAGTGCGACGAGCAGCACGCGGGCCAGCAACACATTCGATCGCGACGGGGTCTTCCTCTTCAGCATGGCGATGCGCTCCTTCAGCGGATGGCGAGGGGTCCATTGGCAGCCCATCGGCGCCAGCGGGCCGGCGAACTGGGTCTTGAGCATCGCGTTGCCGTAGGCCCGGCGCGCCGCGGGCCTGCCGGCGACCACGACGGCATCGCAGGCCAGTTCCTGGTCCAGGCGGAAGCGGCGCAAGGCGAAGTGCAGCAGCGGATTGAACCAGTACGCGCACAGCAGCAGCGCCGCCGCGGCATTGGCCCAGGCATCGCCACGGCGCAGGTGCACCCGTTCGTGCGCCAGCACCAGGCGGCGTTCGCCGACGCTGTAGCGCCGGACGAAATCGCCCGGCAGCACGATGCGCGGACGCAGCAGCCCGACCAGCGCCGGCAGGCCGGCGTTGCCGCGGGCGCGGAAGAGGCGTGCGGAGCCATCGCCCACCGCCTGCAGCGGCCCGAGCCTACGCAGGAAACGCCGCTGCCGGACGCAGAGCAGGAGCAGCGAGAGCAACGCGCCTGCCAGCCAGAACACCAGCAGCGGCGCTGTCCAATCGACGCCGGCAACTTCGGCACGGACCAGCGCCGCCCGCTGCAGCAGGACCGCATCCAGGCGCGTCACCTCGACCGCTGCGCGACGTGCCGGCAGCAGCACCGCCAATGTCGCCACCGGCACGCACCACCACAGCGCATACGCCGCCCGCGCGCCGAAGCCCTGCCGCACCGGTCCGCGCAGCAGCAGCACCAGCAGGACCGCACCGCTGCCGGCCAGCAATGTTTCCGCCAGCATCGCCACAAGCGTGTCAGGGCTCATCGTCCAGCTCCGAAACCAGCCGCTTGAGTTCGGCGATGTCGTTGGCGGACAGGCGGCCGCGTTCGCTGAAGTAGGCCACCAGCGGCGCCACGCGGCCGCCGAACAGCCTGTCCAGCATCCCTTCGCTCTGTTGCCGCAGCCACTGCTCGTGCGTGAGCACCGGCGAGTACAGGTAGCGGCGCCCGTCCTTGCGGGCGCTGATGGCGCCTTTGTTGAGCAGGCGGTTGAGCAGTGTCTTGATGGTGGCCTCGGCCCAGCCGGTGTCGGCCAGTTCGGCGATCACCGCATCGGCGGCGCGTGGATGCGCACGCCACAACACCTGCATGACCTGTACCTCGGCTTCGCTGACGACCATCGTTTACACCCGTAATTTTTCTCGATTACAAACGTAAACACAGCTTCCCGTCAAGCGTCTTCGCGCGCTCCGCATGTCGCTGAACAGCTTGCCGCCGAGACGGGCGCCGAAGAACCGGTTTCTGTGACACTGGCGGCCGTCGAGCCGTCGGGACAAGGCCGCGCATCGACGCTCCCAGCCAATCGCGCCCCTGGACGCAGGCGATGACCGATCAGTTCACAGACATCGATGCCACCGTCACCACGATCCTGCAGCGCATCGACGGGCCGGTGCGCGCCGGCCTGCCGCTCGGGCTGGGCAAGCCGCACCGGCTGATCAACGCGCTGTACGCGCGCATGGCCGCCGACGGCTCGCGCCCCCTGCACCTGTACACCGCGCTGTCGCTGGATCCCCCGGCCCCGGGCAGCGGCCTGCAGGCGCGCTTCGCCGCGCCGTTCGTCGAGCGCCACTTCGGCGCCGACTTCCCGCGCCTGGCCTACGTACAGGCGCTGCTGCGCGACGAACTGCCCGCGCACATGCGCGTGGAGGAGTTCTACATGCAGTCCGGGGCGATGCTGGACTCCACCGACGCGCAATGCGGCTACACCAGCCTCAACTACACCATGGCCGCCGACGCGGTCGCGCGCCGCGCGCCGAACCTGGTGCTGCAGAAGGTGGCGCGCGAGCCGGGCGGCACGCGGTTGTCGCTGTCGTGCAACAACGACATCACCCAGGACCTGCTCGATGCCATTGCCCGCCACGGCTCGCCGCGGCCGCTGCTGGTGGCCGAGGTGGACCCGGAATTGCCGTGGCTGGGAGGCAGCGCCGCGGTGGAGGCCACGTTCTTCGACATCGTGCTGACCCCGCCGGGCCCGTACCCGAAACTGTTCGGCCTGCCGCGGCAGCCGATCGGCGACGACGAGTACGCCATCGGCCTGTACGCCAGCGCGCTGGTGCGCGACGGCGGCACGCTGCAGATCGGCATCGGCGCGCTGGCCGACGCGCTCAGCCACGCGCTGGTGCTGCGCCACACCGACAACGCCCGCTACCGCCGCGTGCTGCAGGCGCTGGACCCGGGCATCGCCGCGCATCCGGCAGTGCTCGCCAGCGGCGGCCTGGAACCGTTCGCCACCGGCCTGTACGGCTGCAGCGAAATGCTCAACGAAGGCTTCCGCCTGCTGGTGCAAAGCGGGGTGATCCGGCGCAAGGTCCACGACGACGAGGCGCTGATGCGGCGCCTGGCCGATGGCCAGGCCAGTGCCGAGGACCATGAGCAGCTGGAGCGCGAGGGCGAATACCTGCACGGCGCCTTCTACCTCGGTTCGCCGGACTTCTACCGCTGGCTGCGCGAGCTCCCGCCCGGGCAGTGCCGCGGCATCGGCATGCGCCGCATCAGCCAGATCAACCAGCTCTACGGCGGCCACGAGTCGCTCGAACGCCTGCAACGCCGCGATGCGCGCCTCTTCAACAGCTGCATGATGGCCACCGCACTGGGCGCGGCGGTGTCCGATGCGCTGGAGGACGGGCGCGTGGTCTCCGGGGTCGGCGGCCAGTACAACTTCGTGGCGATGGCGCACGCGCTCGACGATGCGCGCAGCGTACTGCTGCTGCGCACCACCCGCGATGCCGGCGGCAAGGTCGAATCCAACCTGCGCTGGAACTACGGCCACACCACCATCCCCCGCCACCTGCGCGACCTCTACGTCAGCGAGTACGGCATCGCCGACCTGCGCGGGCAGACCGACGAGGATTGCGTGATCGCCATGGCCGGCATCGCCGCCGCGCCGTTCCAGCGCGAACTGCTCGACCGCGCCCGTGCCGCGCGCAAGCTGCGGGCCGGCTTCGCCGCGCCGGCGCACTGGCAGCGCAACTCCCCGCAACGGCTGCGCCAGGCGCTGGCCCCGTTCCGCGCCGACGGCACCCTGCCCGACTACCCGCTGGGCAGCGATTTCAGCGACGACGAGCAACGCCTGCTCCGTGCGCTGTCGTGGCTGGGGCAGCGCACTGCCACCCGCACCGGCAAGTTGCGTACCGTGCTTGCGGCGATGGCACCGGGCAGGCCTGGCCCGGCGGATGCGGGCTGCATGCGGCGCATGGAGCTGGAACGTCCGCGCCAGCTGGGCGAGCGTCTGCAGGCGCGATTGCTGGCGTTGGCGCTGCGGCACGCCGACTGAAGGCCGGCGGCCCGGTCAGCCGCCAGCAAGCCACTTCACGCCGGCTAGGCGCGAGCAACCGGCAAGGTGGGCGCAAATCCAATGGACCTCGCCATGCCCCTGCACCGCCTGCTCGTCTGCTGCCTGCTGCCGTTTGCCCTGTCCGCCGCCGGTGCCGCCCTGGCCGCCCCGCCGTTGCCGGCGCCGCTGCCGGAAAACGGACCACCGACGATGGAGGCCCTGCGCGCGCCGCGCTCGGACCTGCAGGCCCAGGTGCTGCTCGACCGCGCGCGCTTCTCGCCGGGACAGATCGACGGCGTGCCCGGCTCCAACCAGCGCCGCGCGCTGGCCGGCTTCCAGCAGGCCCACGGCCTGCGCGCCAGCGGCGAACTGGACGAGGCCACCTGGCAGGCGCTCGAGCGCGACAACGCCCCGGTGCTGGTGCAGTACACCATCACCGATGCCGACGTCGCCGGACCGTTCGTCGCCATCCCCGCTAGGATCGCCAACCAGGCCGGCCTGCCGAGGCTGGGCTTCCGCTCGATCGACGAACTGCTCGGCGAGCGCTTCCATGCCGATCCGGCGCTGCTGCGCACCCTCAATCCCGGCGTCGATTTCGCCAGGGCCGGCTCGCGCCTGCAGGTGCCTAACATCGCCACCGATCCGCTGCCGCCGGCCGCGCGCGTGGTGGTGGACAAGTCCGATTCCAGCGTGCGCCTGCTCGACGACGGCGGCGCGGTGCTGGCGCAGTTTCCCGCCTCCTCGGGCAGCAAGCACGACCCGTTGCCGATCGGCCAGTGGACGGTGCAGGGCGTGGTCCACGACCCGACCTTCCACTACAACCCGAAACTGTTCTGGGACGCCGACAACCGCGAGCGCAAGGCCACCATCGCCGCCGGTCCCAACAATCCGGTCGGCGTGGTCTGGGTGGACCTGTCCAAGCCGCACTACGGCATCCACGGCACGCCCGAGCCCGGCCATGTCGGCAAGACCCAGTCGCACGGCTGCATCCGCCTGACCAACTGGGATGCGGCGGCGCTGGCCAGCGCGGTGCAGGCCGGCACGCCGGTGACCATGCAGGAGTAGCGGGATGAAGACCGCGCTGATCGTGGTGCTGGGAGTACTGCTGGGCTGGGCCGGCTACCGGCAGCTGGCCGACGCGCCGCATGCGCGGCCGGCGCCCGCGCCGGCGGAAACGGGCACGTCCGGCGCGGCCACGCCGGCACGCGACGATGCGCCGGCGGCCGCCACGACGGATACCGCGACGCGATCCGCGACCGATGCACACGCAGCGGAGCCCACCGGCGCGCCGGCCGCCGCTGTGCCCCCACCGCCTCGCGCTGACGGCGACAACGTCGGCGATTCGTCCCCGCTGCTGCTGCCGGTGCAGGGCATCGGCCGCGAGCAACTGCACGACACGTTCACCGATGCGCGCAGCGAAGGCCGCGTGCACGACGCCATCGACATCCTCGCCCCGGCCGGCACGCCGGTGCTGGCGGTGGCCGACGGCACGGTGGAAAAACTGTTCGACAGCAAGCGCGGCGGCCTGGCCATCTACCAGTTCGAACCGAGCGGGAAGTACTGCTACTACTACGCGCACCTGCAGCGCTACGCCGACCGCCTGACCGAGCAGCAGTCGATCCGCCGCGGCCAGGTGATCGGCTACGTCGGCAGCACCGGCAACGCCAGCGCCGAGGCGCCGCACCTGCATTTCGAGATCCACGTCCTCGGCCCGGAACGCCACTGGTGGCAGGGCGAGGCGCTCAACCCCTACCCGATCCTGCGCGGCGAGGCGACGCTGCCCTGAGCGCCTTTCGCCATGAAGGCCGCACAGGCAGTGGGTCGTTCCCGGAACCGGGCCGGCCGCGTACGCCCGGCATGACAAACAGGAAGGCCGGGATCGCTCCCGGCCTTCCTGCTGGATCCGAGGTGCTGGATACCGTGCGCGTGCTCAGCCCTTGGCCAGCGACCTGGCTGCCTCCACCACGTGCGCCGCGGTGATGCCGAAGTACTTGAACAGCTCGTCGGCCGGTGCCGAGGCGCCGAACGTGTCGATGCCGACCACCGCGCCGTCCAGGCCCACGTACTGGCGCCAGAAGCCGGTGATCCCGGCCTCCACCGCCACGCGCCTGCGCACCGCGGCCGGCAGCACCAGTTCGCGGTACTCCGCGTCCTGGCGCTCGAACACGTCGGTCGAAGGCATCGACACCACGCGGGTGGGGATGCCTTCGGCTTCCAGCGTCGCCTTGGCGTCCACCGCCAGCCCGACCTCCGAGCCGGTGGCGATCAGGATCACCTCCGGCGTGCCGCCCTCGGCCTCGGCCAGCACGTAGCCGCCGCGCTCGATCAGCTTGACCTGGCCCTCGCTGCGCGGCTGGTGCGGCAGGTTCTGGCGGCTGAACACCAAGCAGCTGGGGCCGTCCTGGCGGGTGATCGCCGCCTTCCACGACACCGCCGACTCGACCGCGTCGCACGGGCGCCAGACATCGTTGTTGGGGATGTAGCGCAGGCTGGCCAGGTGCTCGACCGGCTGGTGGGTGGGGCCGTCCTCACCCAGGCCGATCGAGTCGTGGGTGTAGACGTGGATCGCGTGCGCCGGGATCAGCGCGCTCATGCGCACCGCGTTGCGGGCGTAGTCGGAGAACACCAGGAAGGTGGCGTCGAACGGGATGAAGCCGCCATGCAGCGCCAGGCCATTGGCGATGGCGCTCATGCCGAACTCGCGCACGCCGTAGTGGATGTAGTTGGCGTCGGCCGAGTCGCCGACCACCGAGTGCGCGCCCTTCCACAGCGTCAGGTTGGAATGGGCCAGGTCGGCCGAGCCGCCGACGATCTCCGGCAGCAGCGGCGCGAACGCCTCGATCGCCTGCTGCGAGGCCTTGCGCGAGGCGATCGTCGGGCCGTCCATCTGCACCTTGGCGATGTAGGCATCGGCAGCGGAGACGAAGTCCTCCGGCAGCTCGCCGTGCGAGCGCCGGGTCAGCTCGGCGGCCTGCTCGGGGAAGTGGCGCGCGTACTTGTCGAACATCTGTTCCCACTCGGCCTGGCGCAGCGTGCCGGCGCCGTTGGCGCGCCAGCCGTCGTAGATCTCCTGCGGGATCTCGAACGGGCCGTACGGCCAGTCCAGCGCCTTGCGCGTGGCCTCCAGCTCGTCCTTGCCCAGCGGCGCGCCATGGCTGGATTCCTTGCCGCCCTTGCCGGGCGAGCCGAAACCGATCGTGGTACGGCAGCACAGCAGCGTGGGCCGCTCGTCCTCGGCCACGGCGGCCTCGATGGCGGCCTTGATCGCATCGGCATCCTGGCCGTCGACATCGCGGATCACCTGCCAGCCGTAGGCCTCGAAGCGCTCGGGCGTGTTGTCGGTGAACCAGCCGGCGGTGTCGCCGTCGATGGAGATGTGGTTGTTGTCCCAGAAGCACACCAGCTTGCCCAGGCCCCAGGTACCGGCCAGCGAGGCGGCCTCATGGGAGATGCCCTCCATCAGGCAGCCGTCGCCCAGGAACACCCAGGTGCGGTGGTTGACGATGTCGAACTCGGGACGGTTGTAGCGCTGCGCCAGCAGCTTCTCGGCCAGGGCGAAGCCCACGGCGTTGGCGAAACCCTGCCCCAGCGGGCCGGTGGTGGTCTCCACCCCGGGGGTATCGCGGCGCTCGGGGTGGCCCGGCGTCTTGCTGTGCAGCTGGCGGAACTGCTTGAGGTCGTCCAGCGACAGGTCGTAGCCGGACAGGTGCAGCAGCGCGTACTGCAGCATCGAGCCGTGGCCGTTGGAGAGTACGAAGCGGTCGCGGTTGAACCACTTCGGGTTGTTGGGGTTGTGGCTGAGGAAATCGTTCCACAGCACTTCGGCGATGTCGGCCATGCCCATGGGCATGCCGGGATGGCCGGAATTGGCGGCCTGCACCGCGTCGGCGGCGAGGAAGCGGATGGCGTTTGCGAGCTGGCGGCGGGTGGGCTGCGTCATGACGGATCTGGATGCGGGAGACGCCCGCCGGGATGCGGGCGCCCTATTGTCCCACCCGCATCCCGCGCTGTCGCGGTTGCACCGCCCGGCGGGCGCTGCTAGGGGACCCTGCCATACAGGGCGGCAGCGCCGCCACGCCCAGGCAGGCGCCTGCGCCCCTCTCTTCCGGAGGCTAGGCCCCGGCCGCGGCTTCCGGCTCGTCCGCCTCGCCCTTGGATACCATCGTCGCCAGCACCAGGTCGCCGGTGACGTTGAGCGTGGTGCGGCACATGTCCAGGAAGCGGTCCACGCCGAGGATGATGCCGATGCCTTCCGGCGGCACCCCGACCATCGCGCAGATCAGCGCCACCACCGGCAGCGACCCGGCCGGCACGCCGGCGGTACCGATGCCGCCGAGGATGCACACGAACATCACCATGAACTGCTGGCCCAGATCCAGGTCGACGCCGAAGAACTGCGCCAGGAACAGCACGGTCACGCCTTCGAACAGCGCGGTGCCGTTCTGGTTGGCGGTGGCGCCCACGGTCAGCACGAAGCGCGAGACCTTGTTGGGCAACTTCAGGTTCTGCTCGGCCACGCGCAGCGAGGTCGGCAGTGTGGCGTTGCTGGAGGCGGTGGAGAACGCCATCACCATCACCTCCTGCACCTGCTTGAACCAGGCCAGCGGCGACCAGCCGGCGTAGCGCACCGCCAGCGAGTACACCACGAACATGTGCAGCGCCAGCGCGAGCACCACCACGCCGACATAGGCGCCCAGCTTGATCAGCAGGTCCCAGCCGAACAACGCGGCCAGGTTGAACATGAAGCAGAACACCGCATACGGCGCCAGCCGGATCACCAGCCCGATCAGCGTCATCGAGATCTCGAACAGGCCCTCGACCGCGCGCTTGAAGGTGCCGGTGCTGTCGCTGCGGGTCAGCACCAGGCCCACGCCGATCATCAGCGCGAAGAACATCACCGCCAGGATCTCGTTGTTGCTGGCCGCGCCGACCACGTTGTCCGGCACGATCGACAGCAGCATCTTGATGCCGCTGGGCTGGCCGTTGTCGGCCGCGTTGCTGTGGATGATGGCCTGCGCGCGCTCGGCGCCGGCATTGAGCATCTGCTGCGCGGTGGCCGGGTCGACGCCGGCGCCGGGCTTGAGCCAGTTGACCAGCAGCAGGCCGATCACCACGGCGATGCCGGACACCACCACGGTATAGGCCAGCGTGCGCCAGCCGATGCGCCCGAGCGCGTGGATGTCGCCCATCTCCGCCACGCCGACCACCAGCGCCGAGAACAGCAGCGGGATCACCAGCATGAAGATCAGCCGCAGGAACAGCGTGCCGGCCGGCTGGGTGACGTAGTCGGTCAGCCAGCGCACCCACTGCGCGTCGGCGCCGCTGGTGGTGTGCACGATCAGGCCCAGCACCAGGCCCACGCAGAATCCGATGCCCATCTTCCAGTGCAGGGGCCATCCTTTGCGTTTGCGGGGCGTGGCGGCGGAATCGGTCATCGGCGAGCGGCCTTCGGTGGGGACAAACGCCGAGCTTAGCAAAGGTTGGGCCCCCGCCAGCCAGTGGCTGCGACGTCCGGCAAAAGACTCCGGCCACGCCGGTTGCCCGCTCCACGGCCATGCGCCATCGCCCGCGGATGTCGCGGACGAGCCGACACCTTGGCCGGGCGGAAGGGCCTAGCGGCGTTCGGGGTACAGCGGCGGCAGGCCGTTGTCCTTCGCCGATGCCACGTGGCGGAACCGGGGTGGGTGGCGGAACGCCTCGCGCAAGCCGGCGCGGGCGGCAGCAACGTCGCCCTGCCCCGCCCAGCGGGCACGCTGCATCTGCGCCACCGCGGCCCGCTGCGCCGGATCCTCCAGGCGGGCCTGCACCGCATCCAGGTCATCCACGCCGGCCAGCGCGCACAGCACCCGTGCGACCTCGTCCAGCCCGCCGTCGATGGCGCGACGCAGCTCGGCCATGCCGGCACCGGCTGCCGCAGCGGCTAGCGGCCGTGGCCCGGTGGCTTCAGCCTGGCCGCGCTTGCGCCTTTGCAGCAGCGCCCAGGCCAGCGTCGCTAGCCACAGC
>JAFADB010000037.1 GCA_023425225.1 Pseudomonadota bacterium | reverse complement strand
CCGGCGCGTTTCGACCCGGCGTTCAGGAAGTACATCGCCACCTGGGCCTACAAGCATCCCACCCCGTCTGACTTCTTCCGCATCATGGAGAGCGAGGCCGGCGAGGACCTGTCGTGGTGGTGGCGCGGCTGGTACTTCAACAACTGGCAGCTGGACATGGGCGTGACCAAGGTCGAATACGTGGACGGCGATGCCAGCCACGGCCTGGCGGTGACCCTGGAAAGCCGCCACAAGCTGGTGATGCCGGCCACCCTGCGCATCGACCTGGCCGACGGCAGCCATCTCGACCGCCGCGTGCCGGTGGAGGCCTGGCTGCAGCAGACCACGCCGCGCATCGTGGTGCCGACCACGCAGAAGGTGCTGCACGTGAGCCTGGACCCGGACCACAAGCTGCCCGATGCCGACCGCGGCAACAACCGGGTCGACGTGGCCGGCTGAGGATCGCCGGGATTCCCGCGGCGGGCATCGTGGTCGCCGCGTGTGGCGCTGGCACCGCGGCCCCGTTCAGGGCCGCGGCGTCGTGCCGCCGGAGGCCGCGCAGGCGCGCAGGCGGCTGTCGATCCAGCGCCGGTACAGCGTGGTGTGCAGGTTGTGCAGTGTCAGCTCGATGGAATACGGCGTGCGCGGGTTGCGGTCGAGCAGGCGCACCACGTGGAAGCCGATCGGCCGCACGCCCTGCCGGTGCACGTAGACCATGAAGCCGCGGTAGAACGGGTCGTCCAGCAGTGCCTGCATCCGCGCCACCCGTGCCTGCTGCGCGGGCGGCAGCCGCTCCAACCGCCGCGCGTCGCGTTCGTCCAGCAGGCGCTGGAAGTAACGCCGGCCCTGCCGCGACATCTGCCGCGCCAGCTCCCATATCTGCCGGTTGATCGCATCGTAGTGCGCCAATCCGCCATGCGATGCCAGTGCCGCGGCGGCCTCGGCACTGACATCGGTGACGACGAAATTCTCGGCCTGGTTGTTGATGTCGTCCAGGTAGCGCTTGGGAAAGACGTGTTCGATGAAGCCGGGCACGCCCATGAACGCCTGCCGTCCCGACCGTGCGGTCTTCTCCGCCTTGCCGTCGGCGAACAGTTCGCCGGCATGGCGGCCGAGCAGGATGCTGTCGGTGTCATGCAGGCTCAGGAAGGTGCCGATGGAGAGTTCGTCGGCGCTGAATTCCTCGTCGAATGCGGCATCGCCGAACAGCTCGCGCAGCGTCGCCAGTTGCGCCACCTGCCGGCCGACACCGCACTCGCTGCGCACGTGGCCATCGTAGAACGCATCGATGGCACGGGCATTGCCGCCTGCAGGCCGGTAGCCGCGGCCGAAGCTGCGGAAGCGCTCCCAGCCCTGCGTTCGCGCCCCGGCCGCGCCAAAGCCGATCCAGCCCAGTTGCAGCGCGCTGAAGCGATAGCCGGGATTGCCGGCCAGGCGGGCCGTGGCCCGTCGCGTCGCATCGCCCAGCCTGAAGGCATGGGCGCAGACGCTGGCCGGATCGGCCAGCGCCCGGCCCAGCAGGCGCCGGCGTTCGCCTTCGTTCAGCCGCAACGGCAGCAGCAGCCGCAGATAGCCGGAAGCTTGGGCGTGGGCCAGCGAATCGCGCCGGCACGGCGTGCCGCCCTGCAGTCGCGGCACGGGTATGTCGTCCTGTTCGATCCGCCATCCCAGTTCCTGCAGCAGCGTCCGCAGGCAGGCGGCCGGCGCGTCGATCGGCGGCGTCGCCAGCACGGGGAGCATCCCGGCCCACAGGATGGCGACCAGCGCCGCCCGCCACCGCCATCGCGGGCGCGACGGGGCGGGACGGGCGCAACGGGACGGACAGGACGACAACGGCTGGCTGCTCGGTGGCGGGCCTCCCACCGTGGCGCAGGCGACGTCCACGTCGTGCGAAGCGCGCCGCGAGGCCGGCGGGCATGTGCGTCGCCGGCGGCCGTCGGCAAGGGCCGGCGTCGGCGGGCGTGGCAGAATCGGCGCATGCACCGGTACCTGTTGGCCCTGCTGCTGTCCTCCGTGCTCGCGGCCTGCGCCGAAGCCGCGCCGCCGGCGCGCGTGCTGGTGTTCAGCCGTACCGAGGGCTTCCGCCACGATTCGATCGACACCGCGGTGGCCACGCTGCAGTGGCTGGCCGCCGCCGAGGGCCTGGCCGCCGACCACAGCGAGGATGCGCGTGTTTTCAACGCCGCCAACCTGGCGCGTTACCGCGTGATGGTGTTCGCCAACACCACCGGCGACGTGCTGGATGCGGCCCAGCAGCGGGCATTGCAGGCGTTCGTGCGCGCCGGCGGCGGCTTCGTCGGCATCCACGCCGCGGCCGACACCGAATACGACTGGCCGTGGTACGGGCAACTGGTCGGCGCCTGGTTCCTCGGCCATCCGTCCGGGCTGCAGGACACGCACGTGCAGCCCGAGCGCGAGGGCCGCGCGGTCGGGCCGGCCTGGGCGGTGCGCGACGAGATCTACGACTACCGCCACAACCCGCGCGGGCAGGTGCAGGTCATCGCCACCGTGGACGAGGGACGCTACCAGGGAGGACGCATGGGTGCGGACCATCCGATCGCCTGGTGCCGGGCGTTCGAGGGCGGGCGCAGCTGGTACACCGGGCTGGGCCATACGGCAGCGATCTATGCCGATCCGCGTTTCCTGGACCAGTTGCGTGGCGGCCTGCGCTACGCCGCCGGCCTGTCCGGCGACTGCTGATCGGCACCACGGCCGCACCGCATGGTGGACCGACACCCGTACCTGTGGCTCTACTTTCGTGCGACGGCCGAGTGCACGCGATGGCCTCGCGAGACGGCGCGCCCTGCCTGCTGCGCGCCGGTGTTCCTGCCGCCGGCATGGCCGCCGTTGCCAAGGCACGCGGATTGAACGACCCTGATCCGGTTCCAATCCTTCCGCGGGTACGCATGCGCAATCTCGATTTCAGTTCCTGGGGCGCGGTGCTCACCACGTTGCTGGGACTGGTGCTGGTGTCGCTGGTGGCGGTGGGCGTGCGCATGCTGGTGATGCAGACCATCCAGCGGCGTCGCGAACGCGAGAACCGCCAGATCAACGAGCGGCTGAAGACCTTGATCGCCGCCTACAAGACGCTGGGCGGCTCGTTCACCGGCGAACTGGACGTCGACCCCAGCCACCTGCGCGATCTGCGCCGACGGGCACAGGAGTCGCCGGAGGCGGAGCGCGAGTCGCCCGACACGGCCGCCGAACGCCGCCGGCGCATCCGCGACGCGGTGGAGGCGGCGCTGTCGGACGTGATCCTGCTGGGCACCGAGGAGCAGGTGCAACTGGCCGCACAGGCCGCGCGCGACATGGTCGCCGGCCGTTCGGTGCGCACCACCCAACTGGTGGTCTCGCTGCGGCAGTTCATCCGCAAGGCGCTGGACCTGGAGCCGGTTCCCGCTGCGCTGGACATCCCCGAACAGGGGCCACTGCGCACCGGTGGTGGCGGCGGCAAGGGTGGTGGCGAGGGAGGCGGCAAAGGTGGCGGCGGAGGTGGCGGCGGAGGTGGCGGTGGCGGTGGCGGTGGAGGAATGGGTGGTGCCGCCGGAGGCGCCGGTGTCGGCATGGGGGCCGGCGTAGGCCTCGGCCGCCTGGGACGTGACGAGCCGACCGCCGGCGAGGGCGGTTGAGGCCATCCCGACCCAGCCGGCGGCGACCGGGCTGCCGGGCCTGCACGCCGGCTCAGTAACCGACGGTGAAGCGCTGGCGATGGTGAGCCGGTTTCTCGATCTCGTCGACCAGGGCCACGGCGAAATCCTCGAACGAGATGCTGCTGCCCTGGTCGTTGCTCAACAGCGTGTCCGTGCCGAGGCGGAAATGCCCGGTGCGCCGGCCGGGCGCGAACAGCGCCGAGGGCGAGATAAACACCCAATCCAGCGTGTGCTCGTCGCGCAGGGCATCGAGGAAGCGCGCGCCGGCCTCGGCCTCGGGACGGTACTCGGCGGGGAAGTCCGGGCTGTCCAGCAGGCGCTTGCCGGGCGCCAGTTCCAGGCTGCCGGCGCCGCCGACCACCAGGTAGCGGCGGGCACCGGCCGCCTTGACCACGCCGATCAATGTCTGCGCATCGGCATCGAGGAAACGCACGCTGCTGATGACCACGTCGTGGCCCCTGAGTACCGCCACCAGGCCGGGCGGGTCGCTGACGTCGCCGCGCACCCGCGTCACGCCCGCGCTCCGCACGATCGCGTCGGGATGACCGGCGATGGCGGTGACCGCATGGCCGCGATCGACCAGTTCCTTGAGGATGCGCGTACCGACATGGCCGGATGCGCCGATCAGGGCGATGTTCATCGGAACCTCCCACGGCAGGAAACAGGACGCCGGCGCCGCATCGGCCCGGCATGGCCAGCGTAGATGCTGGCGCGCACCCGCGACACCGCCATGCGGTACCTGCGGTGGAACGCAGTGTCCATGCTCCACGCCGGTGCCGTTGCGCACCGTGATCGCGCGCACGACAGGCCGGGCCAGGCGTGCATCGCCCGTGTGTCCGTTCGGCGTCGGCGATCGCGGCAGTGCGGTCGGTGGGCCCGGGTGGGACGCGCCCGGCCTGACGGACCACGCAGGACATCGGCGGGAAGGTCCGGACCGCCGCCACGGGCAGACAGGCCGCGCCGGGAACGCTATCTTGGCCCGTTCCCGACGCCGAGGGTTTGCCTGCCATGCCGCAATCGTCCGTTTCGCCCGTCCAGCCCACCGTTGCGGCCACGCCGGCACATGCGCTGAAGCCGCGACAGCTGATCATGATGGGCCTGGGCAGCGCCATCGGCGCGGGCCTGTTCCTGGGCTCGGGCGTGGGCGTGCAACTGGCCGGGCCGGCGGTGCTGGTGTCCTACCTGGTGGCCGGGGCGCTGGTGATCATCGTGATGAACGCGCTGGGCGAGATGGCTGCGGCCAAGCCGGCCAGCGGCGCGTTCTCGGTCTACGCGGCCGACGCGATGGGGCCGACGGCGGGCGCCACGGTGGGCTGGCTGTGGTGGCTGCAGCTGGTGATCGTGATCGCCGCCGAGGCGGTCGGTGCGGCCGGGCTGCTGGCGACGCTGTGGCCGGACCTGCCGGTACCGGCGCTGGCGTTGCTGTTCATGGCGGTGTTCACCGCGATCAACCTGATGGGCGTGCGCAATTTCGGCGAGTTCGAATTCTGGTTCGCCATCCTCAAGGTGGCGGCGATCGTGGTGTTCATCGTCATCGGCATCGCGCTGCTGGCCGGGTGGCTGCCGGGCGTGACGTCGCCGGGGCTGTCCAACTTCAGCGCCAACGGCGGCTTCGCGCCCAAGGGGCTGGCGGGCGTGGGCGCTGCGCTGCTGGTGGTGATCTTCGCCTTCGGCGGTACCGAGATCGTCGCGGTGGCCGCCGCCGAGACCGCCGATCCCTCGCGCAGCCTGGCACGTGCCATCCGCACCGTGGCCTGGCGCATCCTGGTGTTCTACATCGGCTCGCTGAGCGTGATCATCGCCGTGGTGCCGTGGACCAGCGAGGCGCTGAAGTCGCCGTTCGCCGCCGTGTTGCAGGCCGCGCGCATCCCCGGTGCCGCCGCTGCCATCACCCTGGTCGCGGTGGTGGCGCTGCTGTCGGCGCTCAACGCCAACCTGTACGGCGCGTCGCGGATGATCCGCTCACTCGCCCAGCGTGGCGAGGCGCCGCGCTGGCTGGGCGTGGCCAACGGCCGCCAGGTGCCGGTGCCGGCGGTGCTGGCCAGCGTGCTGTTCGGCTTCGCCGCCGCGGTGCTGGAACTGCTCTATCCGGGCAGGGTGCTGCCGGTGCTGCTCAACATCGTCGGCGCCACCTGTCTGCTGGTGTGGACCATCTCGCTGCTGTCGCAACTGATCCTGCGCGCGCGCGCCGACCGTGCCGGCACGGCCTTGCCGTTCCGCATGGCGGCCTATCCGTGGCTGACGCTGCTGGGGCTGGGAGTGCTGGCGCTGATCTTCGCGCTGTTGCTGGTCTCGGCCGATACCCGTGCGCAGTTCCTGTCGATGGCGGCGCTGACGCTGGCCATCGCCATGGTCAGCGCGCTGGCGCGGCGCTGGCGCAGCACACGGTAAGGGGGCCTCAGGCGCTACGGCAGGCGCCTGGAGAACAGCCACTCCCACATCGCCGGATCGGCATAGGTGGCGTCCCAGGCGTTGTGGTTGCCGTCGGGGTATTCGGTGTAGCGGACATCGGCGGCGCCCGCGGCCTGGAAGGCGCGGTACAGGCTGCGGTCGTCCTTGGCGGGCACCACGTCGTCCAGTGCGCCATGGAACATCCACACCGGTGTGCCGCCGATGCGCGAGGCCAATGCGGCATGGGGATCGGGCAGGTCGGCCACCTCGCTGACGCGCAGGGTGGGACGGTCGGCATGCGGCACGCGCACGCCGCCGCAGACCGGCACCAGCGCGGCAAAGCGGCCGGGCGCCATCAGTGCCGTTTCCCAGGTGCCGTAGCCGCCCATCGACATGCCGGTCAGGTAGGTACGGGCGCGATCGCCACCGAATTCGGCACTGGCGGCATCGAGCGCCGCCAGCGCCATGCGGACATTGGCCCCGGACCATTCCTCGCCTTCGGGCACCTGCGGCAGCACCACGATGGCCGGGAAATCGGCGGCATGGCGGCGCAGGTACGGGCCGAGCCCGGCCTGGGTCTGCTTGACGCCATCGCTGCCGCGCTCGCCCGAACCGTGCAGGAACAGCACCACCGGCGTACCGGCCGGGTCGCGACGTGCGGGTACGAAGACCTGGTAGCGGTAGGTCCGGCCCTCGGCTTCCAGCTGGCGCTGGACGAAACGACCGTCGGGACGGGAGGGTGTCATGGCACAGGCCGCCAGCAGGCAGCACAGTGAAAGCAACAGCAGGACACGGGACATGGGTCGGGAATCATGATGGGAGGCGGCGAGTATGCTGCCGGGAGCAGGTCCGGCACACGCTGCAGCACGTCAGCGGAGATGGAAGATCCACCATCCCAGTGCGCCGATGTTGAGTGCCGCGCACGGCCAGAAGACCATCTGGTAACCGCTCTTGCGGTTCTTGTGGCGCAATACCTGCTGGGCTATCAACGCGGAGGGCCAGCCGCCCGCCAGCTCCAGCAGGTGCAACGTGTTCTCGGCGATGCGCCATGCACCCTGCTGTGCGGCGTGCTTGTCCAGCATGTAGAACAGCCAGGTGGCCAGTTGCAGGCCGGCCAGCGCGAACAGCGCGATGTCGTTAAGGCGTCCGAGTTGCCAGCCGATGACAACCAGAGCAAGGAAGGCCAGCGGCAACATGGCCGCCAGCAGCCTGGCGACGGGTTGCGACGATGCACGCGGTTTTTCCGGTGCGCGCCGGCCACGTGCGGGAGCCACTGCGCGTCGAACCTGACCGGCCTGCGGCCGCGACTGCGCATCGCGTTTGGGCACGAATCGCACCAGCTCGCCAGGCTCCGGCCGGCGTCCGTCATGGACGTAGTCGCGGATATGGAAGAAGTGCCGCGCACCGCCGTCCAGCGGCTGCACGAAGCCGAAGCCGCGCTCGTCGTTCCACTCGCAGACCTTGCCCAGCAGTGGGGACATGGCCGATTGCCCGGATGTGTTCATGCCAAAACGCTCAGTGCAGCAGGATCAATGTGGCCAGGCCGAGGAAGCAGAAGAAGCCCATCACGTCGGTGACCGCGGTGACCACCACGGTGCCGGCCACGGCCGGATCGACGTTCATGCGCTTGAGCATCAGCGGCAGCATCACCCCGGCGGTGGCGGCGGCGCAGAAGTTGATCACCAGCGCCATGGCGATCACCAGCGACAGCAGCGGGCTCTTGAACCACACCAGCGCGATCAGCCCGACGATGCCGCCGATCAGCACGCCGTTGATCAGCGCCACGCGGATCTCCTTCCACAGCAGGATGCGGGCGTTGCTCGAGCCGACCTGGCCCAGCGCCAGGCCGCGCACCATCAGCGTCAGCACCTGCACCGCGGCGTTGCCGCCGATGCCGGCGACGATCGGCATCAGCACCGCCAGGGCGACGATCTTCTCCAGCGTCACCTCGAACTGGCCGATCACGCTGGCGGCCAGGAACGCGGTGAACAGGTTGATGCCCAGCCACACCACGCGGCCGCGCACGGCGCGCTTGATCGGCGAGAACAGGTCCTCGTCCTCGTCCAGGCCAGCCGCGCTCAGCGCCTGGTGCTCGGCCTGCTCGCGGATGATGTCGACCACGTCGTCGATGGTGATGCGGCCGAGCAGGATGTTGTTGTCGTCCACCACCGGCGCCGATACCCAGTCGTGGTCGGAGAAGCGCCGCGCTACCTCCTCGGCGCTGTCGCCCACGTCGATGGCCGGCTGTTCGTCGTCGATCAGGCGGTTGACCGGGGTGGAGGGCTCGTGGGTGACCAGCGCCGCCAGCGGCACCCGGCCCAGGTACTGGTGGCGGCGGCTGACCACGAACAGGTGGTCGGTGTGGTCGGGCAGTTCGCCGCGCAGGCGCAGGTAGCGCAGCACCACATCGACGTTGACGTCGGCGCGCACAGTGACCACGTCCGGGTTCATCAGGCGGCCGGCGGTATCCTCCGGGTAGGACAGCACCTGTTCCAGGCGCTCGCGGTTCTCGCGGTCCATCGACTTGAGGACCTCGTCGATGACCGTGTCCGGCAGGTCCTCGACCAGGTCGGCGAGGTCGTCGATGTCCAGGTCCTCGACCGCGGCGACGATCTCGTCCGGGTCCATGTCCGCCAGCAGGCTCTCGCGCACCTCGTCGCCGACGTGCAGCAGCACCTCGCCGTCGTCCTCGGCATCGACCAGGCCCCAGACGATCTCGCGCTTGCCGGGCGGCAGCGATTCGAGCAGGTTGCCGATCTCTGCCGGCGAAAGCGTGTTGACCAGCCGCCGCACCGGGCCCAGGCGGCCGCTGTCCAGCGCATCGGACAGCATGCGCAGCTGGCGCGCGGTCTTGTCGTGGCGGACGGCTTCGGCCATGCGCGTGCGTCTCCGGAAAACAAAAGGCCGCGATCCGGTGAAGGATGCGGCGGATCAGGCAGTCATCGCGCCATTATCGCTACAAGTGCGGGTCAGGGGAAATGCATGCGACCTGCAGCGATGGCGTGGGAGTGGCGCAAGCCGCGAAGCCTTTCGGCCTTTTCGCGCAACCGGCACCGAAAGCATTGCCGCTTGTGTGGCTCCCACGGACATCCATTGTCCCGGTCGTTCATGACAGGGCCGTGCCGGCCCCGCGCTGCAGCCAGCGTTCGATGCCCTTGCGGTCGCGGGCCTGCAGCAGTTTCGCGCTGCTCGCGCGCAGCGCCGCCAGGTCGCTGTCGCGGATGGCGCGGCGCACTTCCAGCAAGGTGGCCGGGTGCAGGCTGAATTCGGTCAAGCCCAGCGCCAGCAACAGCGGCACCAACAGCGGATCGCCGGCGATCTCGCCGCATACCGCCACCGGCTTGCCGCGCGCCTGGCAGGTGTCGATGACCCGCGCCAGCAGCCGCACCACCGCCGGGTGCAGCGGCGAATAGAGCTCGCCCAGCGCCTGGTTGTTGCGGTCGGCGGCCAGCAGGTACTGCACCAGGTCGTTGGTGCCGATGGACAGGAAATCGACATCGTCGATGAAGCCGTCCAGCGCGATCGCCGCCGAGGGCACTTCGATCATCGCGCCCAGCGGCACCTGTTCGGCGATGGCGTGGCCCTGCGCGCGCAGCTGGCTGGCCACGCGCTTGAGGCGGCGGCGCACGGCCATGATCTCCTCGCGGCCGCTGACCATGGGGATCAGCACCCGCACCGGTCCATAGCCGGACGCACGCAGGATCGCCCGCAGCTGCGAATCGCATACCGCCGGGTACGCGAGGGACAGGCGCACCCCGCGCAATCCCAGCGCCGGATTCTCCTCGTCGGCCAAGGTCAGCCCGGAATGATCGGCCTTGTCCGCGCCCAGGTCGAGGGTGCGGATGGTCACCGGGCGCCCGCTCATGCCCAGCACGGCATCGCGGTAGGTCTGGAACTGCTCCTCTTCGTCCGGTGGCCGCGGACGCTGCATGAACAGGAATTCGGTGCGGTACAGCCCCAGGCCGCCGGCACCGAGCGCGTGGGCGCGGGCGATGTCCTCGCGCGATTCGGCGTTGGCCAGCAGCGTGATGTCGACATCGTCGCTGGTGCGCGTCGGCTTGCTGCGCAACCTGCCCAGCTGGCGCTGTTCCCGCGCCAGTTCGCGGCGCAGCGCCTGGTGCTCGCGCAGGTCGGCCGGGGAGGGGTCGAGGATGATCTCGCCGCTGGCGCCGTTGACGATCAGCACGTCGCCATCCTTGATCCGCGACAGCGCATCGGCCACGCCGGTCACCAGCGGCAGCTGCAGGCTGCGCGCCAGGATGGCGCTGTGCGAGAGCGCGCTGCCGGTGCTGGTGACGATGGCGACCACGCCCTGCGCCTGCAGCTGCGCCAGTTCCGACGGCGCGATGGCGGCGCACACCAGCACCTCGCCGGCCAGCCCCTTCGGATCGGGCTGGCGCTTGTGCAGGAAGGCGTGGATGCGGCCGATGACGTGGTCCAGGTCGTCCATGCGGCTCTTGAGGTAGGCATCCTCCATGCCGTCGAACACCGCCGCCAGCCGGTCGCGCTGCAGGCGCAGCGCATACTCGGCGCCGTAGCGGCTGGTGCGGATGAGTTCGTCCAGGCCGTAGAGCAGTTCCGGATCGTCGAGCAGCAGCGCATGCAGGTCGAGGAACTCGCCCACTTCCTTGGTCAGCGCGCCCTGCAGCCGTTCGCGCAGGTGGTGCATCTCCTCGCGCGCGGCATCCACGGCCAGGTGCAGGCGCTGCAGCTCCGCTTCCACGCCCGCGGCGGGGATGCGCCGCTCGTCTACGTCGAGCGCATGCGGGAACCGTACCCGCGCGCGGCCCAGCGCGTTGCCGCGCGATGCGCCCGCGCCCTTGAGCCGCAAGGTCATGGCAGGACCCGGTTGCCGGTGAAGGAATCGGGTCCCGGCATAGTTCAGTTGTCCTCGTCGAAACGCCGTTCGAACAGCGCGACCACCTCGTCCATCGCCGCCTGCTCGTCGTCGCCGTCGATGCGGATGGTGACCGGCGTGCCGCGGCCGGCGGCGAGCAGCATCACCCCCATGATGCTCTTGGCATTGACCTCGCGGCCCTTGGCCGCCAGCGTGGCGTTGCAGCGGAACGACGACAGCGTCTGCACCAGCTTGGCGGTGGCGCGTGCATGCAGTCCCAGGCTGTTGGGAACAGTGAGTGTGCGTTCAAGCATCGTCGATGATCGCTCCGTTGCGAGTGCCGGCCGCGGCGATGGCCGGCAGTTCCTGTAGGTCCCGTTCGGGGTAGTTCATGACGCGCATCAGCATCGGCAGGCTCAGCGCCGATACCCGGCGGACCGGCGTGCCCAGTTGCGCGAGCCTGCGTGCCAGGTTGCTGGGGCTGGCGCCGTACACGTCGGTCATCACCAGCACGCCGTCTCCGGTGTCGACCCGGCGCAGGGCGGCCGAAGCCGGCGGCAGCAGGGCATCGAGGTCCGCGTCCAGTGCGACATCGAAGGCTTCCGCCTTCAGGGGCAATTGCCGCAGCAGCCCAGTCGCAACGTCCAGCATCGCAGAACCGATGCCGGGATGAGTGATCAGGAGGATGCCACAAGCCATCGTGAAACGTTAACATTTCGGCGGCCGCGACGATAGGTCGCGAGGCGGGCGCGTTACGGACGGGTTGGGGAAGCAGGCGCGCCCGTTTGCCGCAGGGCTCAATCCAGTTCGCGGTGGAAGGTCGCCACTTCGCGCCAGCCCTGTTCGCGCGCATGCCGGGCCAGGCGTTCGGCCAGGTACACCGAGCGGTGCTTGCCGCCGGTACAGCCGAAGGCGATGGTGACGTAGCTGCGGGTGTCGTTGCGCAGCTTGGGCAGCCAGGTATCCAGGAAATCGATCAGCTGGCCGACGTAGCGTTTCACTTCCGGCTGGGCGTCCAGGTAGTCGCGCACGCCGCCATCGCGCCCGGACAGCGGGCGCAGTTCCGGGTCCCAGTGCGGATTGGGCAGTACCCGCGCGTCGAAGACGAAGTCGGCCTCGGCCGGGACCCCGCGCTTGTAGGCGAACGACTCGAACAGCAGCGACAGGGTGTTGTCCTGCCGCAGTGCGAACTCGGTGACCACCTTGCGGCGCAGCTGGTGCACGTTGAGGCCGGTGGTGTCGATCACCGCGTCGGCCGCGGCACGCAGCGGGGCGGTCATCAGCCGCTCCTGGGCGATCGCCTCGGGCAGCGACAGTCCGCGCTGGCTCAGCGGATGGCGCCGGCGGGTGTCGGCATAGCGCTTGAGCAGGGCCTCGTCGCTGGCCTCGAAGAACAGCAGCTGCGCGTCGATGCCGTACTGCTCGGCGGCGCTGCGCCAGTGCGCCAGCCGCGACAGGTCGCTGCGGCTGCGCACGTCGATGCCCACCGCCAGGCGTTCGGGGGCGATGTTGCCGCTGTCGCCGAGCAGGGCGCGCACGAAGTCGGGCAGCAGCTCGAACGGCAGGTTGTCCGAGCAGTAGTAGTCCAGGTCCTCGAAGGTCTTCAGCGCCACCGACTTGCCCGAGCCGGACAGCCCGCTGACGATCACCAGGGTGGAGTTGGAGGAGTTCGCGATCATTGGCTGCGCTTCTGCAGCAGGCTGCTGTGCCGGGCGATGAACATCGCCGCCGGGTCGATGCCCTTGGTGCGCAGGATGTGCAGGCGGGTGGCGGCCTCGGTGAGCACGGCCAGGTTGCGGCCGGGCATGACCGGCAAGGTGATCAGCGGCACGTCCAGGTCCAGCACGTGGCGGGTGCCGGAGTCGCCGGTCAGGCGCTCGTAGCCGCCGG
>JAFADB010000353.1 GCA_023425225.1 Pseudomonadota bacterium | reverse complement strand
CTACTCCCGCGCCGGGGCACCACAATGTCACAACATGAAACTGGTGGAGGGAGGTGGATTCGAACCACCGAAGGCGTAAGCCAGCAGATTTACAGTCTGCCCCCGTTGGCCGCTTGGGTATCCCTCCGGAGTCCGTTCCATCCGGGCCTCGAAAGGCCTGAAGGGACCGGGGTGAAACAGCCCGCAATTCTGTTCTGTCCGGCCGGGACTGTCAACAGTTTTTTCTGCGGGAAACGATCGGATGCAGCCTCGTCCCACGCATGGCCGGGACAGTGTCCGGCCATGCCTGCGACCGGTGCGGATACGTGGCATGCGATCGTGCGCCGCACCAGGCGAATCGACGCCGTTCCGGCATCCAAATACCGCCGCCGGCGCGGTCAGACGTTGAAGCGGAAGTGCAGCACGTCGCCTTCCTGCACGCGGTATTCCTTGCCCTCCAGGCGCAGGCGGCCGGCCTCGCGGGCACCAGCCTCACCCTTGTACTTGATGAAGTCGTCGTAGGCGATGGTCTCGGCGCGGATGAAGCCCTTCTCGAAGTCGGTATGGATCACCGCCGCCGCCTGCGGCGCGGTGGAACCGGCCTTGACCGTCCAGGCGCGCACTTCCTTCACCCCGGCGGTGAAATAGGTCTGCAGGCCGAGCAGCTTGTAGGCGGCGCGGATCACCCGGTTCAAGCCGGGCTCGTCCAGGCCCAGGTCGGCCAGGAAGGTATCGCGGTCGGCATCATCCAGCTGCGACAGTTCCTCTTCGATCGCCGCCGAGACCGGCACCACCTCGGCGCCCTCCTCGGCCGCGCGCGCGCGCACGGCATCCAGGTGCGGGTTGTTCTCGAAGCCGTCCTCGAGCACGTTGGCCACGTACATTACCGGCTTGAGCGTGAGCAGGAACAGGTCGCGCACCAGCGCCTTCTCCTCCTCGTCCAGTCCGGCGGCGCGGCCGGCCTTGCCGTCGGCCAGCGCCTTCTGCAGCTTCTCCAGCACCGGCTTGCGCGCCTGCGCGTCCTTGTCGCCACCCTTGGCGGCGCGCTCGGCGCGGTTGAGCGCCTTCTCCACGCTGTCCAGGTCGGCCAGCGCCAGTTCGGTGTCGATGGTGTCGATGTCCGACAGCGGATCGACCTTGTTGTTGACGTGAATGACGTCGGGGTGCTCGAAGCAGCGCACCACGTGGGTGATCGCATCGACCTCGCGGATGTGCGCCAGGAACTTGTTGCCCAGGCCTTCGCCCTTGGCCGCGCCGGCGACCAGGCCGGCGATGTCGACGAACTCGACCGCGGTGGGGATCACCCGCTCGGGCTTGACGATGGCGGCCAGCTCGGCCAGCCGCGGGTCGGGGACCGGCACCACGCCGACGTTGGGCTCGATGGTGCAGAACGGGAAGTTGGCCGCGGCGATGCCCGCCTTGGTCAGTGCATTGAACAGGGTCGACTTGCCGACGTTGGGCAGGCCGACGATGCCGCATTTGATACCCATGAACAGAACCGCCGATGGTGAAGAGTGAAGAGGAAAAAGCAGCCGCGGCCGCGCTTTACTGTTGACTCTGCCGTGACTCTCGACTGGTGCGCGGCGCCGCCGGTTTACGGCTTGCCGGTGTGCAGGCGCTTCATCGCCTCGCTGAAATTGCCCTCGACCGCCAGTGGCAGCACCGCCAGGGCGTCGTCGACCGCACGGCCGATGAGGATATCGTCATCGCGCCCCGGCCGCCCCAGCACCCAGGGCGTGACCTTGTCCTTGTCGCCCGGATGGCCGATCCCGACCCGCAGGCGATGGAAACGGCCGTGCCCCAGCAGACGCATGATGTCGCGCAGGCCGTTCTGCCCGCCATGGCCGCCGTCGAACTTGAGCCGCGCCACGCCGGGCGGCATGTCCAGCTCGTCGTGGGCGACCAGCATCTGCTCGGGCTCGATCTTCCAGAAGCGCAGCGCGGCGGTCACCGACTTGCCACTGAGGTTCATGAACGTCGCCGGCCGCAGCAGCCATAGCGACTGCCCCGCCACCTCGACCTTCGCGGCCTCGCCGAACAGCTTGGATTCCACACTCCAGCGCCCGCCGGCCTGCGCCGCCAGCTCGTCGACAAAACGAAACCCGGCATTGTGCCGGGTGTTGGCGTATTCGGCACCGGGATTGCCCAGTCCGACGATCAGCTTCAGGCCAGTCATTGCCATGCTCCGCCGCGGTCCCGCCCACCCGGAGGCGGGCGGGACCCATCAGCCGATTACTTGGACTCGTCGTCCTTGGGCTCTTCGGTCGCCGGCACATCGGCCGCCTCGGTCGCCGCCGGGGCTTCCGGCTCGGCCTCTTCGCGGGCGTGCTTGGCGATGGCCACGGCCACGTCGTGCTCCTTGCTCAGCTTGAGCTGCGGGATCTCGACGCCGGCCGGCAGCGTGATCTCGGACAGGTGCACCACCTGGCCCAGCTCCAGCGCACCCAGGTCCACGGTGATGAATTCCGGCAGGTCCTTCGGCAGGCAGGAGATGGTCACTTCGTTCAGCTCGTGGGTGACCACGACGTCGGGCGACTTGCCGGCCGGCGAGGTTTCCTCGTTGACGAAGTGCAGCGGCACCGAGGCGGTCAGCGCCTCGTTGTCGCTCACGCGCTGGAAGTCCAGGTGCATGATCAGCTGCTTGTACGGATGGCGCTGCAGGTCACGCAGCAGCACCTTCTGCACGTCGCCGTTGAGGCTCAGGTCCAGGATCGACGAGTAGAACCATTCGTTCTGGCTGGCCAGCCAGATGGTCTCGTGCTCGATCTGGATGCTGACCGGCTTCAGTTCGCCACCGTAGACGATGGCCGGGATCTTGCCCGCGTGACGCAGGCGGCGGCTCGCACCCTTCCCTTCGTCCTCGCGGCGCTCGACCTTGATTTCATGGATCTTTGCCATTGTTGTTCACTACCTAGTTGAATGAATCGCCTCGCGGCGATGTTGAGGGCTCTTCCGCGACCAGGAGAGCCCGGGGAAAGGCGGACGGCGGGATGCCGTCCGCCTCAATCCACGTACAGCGAACTGACCGACTCGCCGAAGGCGATGCGGCGCATCGTCTCGGCCAGCATCTCGGCCACGCTGAGCTGACGGATCTTGGTGCACACGCGCGCCGCGTCCGACAGCGGAATGGTATCGGTGACCACCAGCTCGTCCAGCTGCGAGTTGGTGATGTTGTTGACCGCCGGGCCGGACAGCACCGCATGGGTGCAGTAGGCGGCGACCTTGGTGGCGCCGCGCTCCTTGAGCGCGGCGGCGGCGGCGCACAGGGTACCGGCGGTGTCGACGATGTCGTCGACCATCACGCAGGTCTTGCCGGCCACGTCGCCGATGATGTTCATCACCGTGGAGACGTTGGCGCGCGGGCGGCGCTTGTCGATGATCGCCAGGTCGGCGTCGTCCAGGCGCTTGGCCACGGCGCGCGCGCGCACCACGCCTCCCACGTCCGGGGAGACCACGATCAGGTTCTCGGTGCCGTAGGCGCGCCAGATGTCGGCCAGCAGCAGCGGCGAGGCGTAGACGTTGTCCACTGGGATGTCGAAGAAGCCCTGGATCTGGTCGGCATGCAGGTCCACGGTGAGCACGCGGTCGGTATGCACCGCGCTGAACATCTTGGCCGCGACCTTGGCGGTGATCGGCACGCGCGAGGAACGCATGCG
>JAFADB010000350.1 GCA_023425225.1 Pseudomonadota bacterium | reverse complement strand
ACGTTCTCGCCGACCGTGAGCGAGGAGAACAGCGCCCCGTCCTGGAACAGCACGCCGGTATTGCGCTCGATATGCAGGCGCGCGGCGGTGTCGTCGCTGTTGGTGTCCACGCCCAGCACCTGGATGTCGCCGGCATTGGGCCGGCGCAGGCCGAGGATAGAGCGCATCAGCACCGACTTGCCGGTGCCCGAGCCGCCGACCACGCCGAGGATCTCGCCGCGGCGCACGTCCAGGTCCAGGCCCTCGTGCACCACCTGGGCGCCGAAGCGGTTGACCAGCCCGCGCACGCGGATGGCCGGTTCCGGCGTGGCGGTGTCGCTGGTGGTGGCGGTGATGTAGGGCATCTACCAGTCCATCTTCATGAACCACAACGCGGCCAGCGCGTCGATGATGATCACCAGCGAGATGGTCTGCACCACGCTGGAGGTGGTGCGCTCGCCTACCGACTGCGCCGTGCCCTGCACCTTGAGTCCTTCCAGGCAGCCGATCAGGGCGATCACCATGGCGAACACCGGCGTCTTGGACATGCCGACCAGGAAGTGGCGCAGCTGCATGGTCTCGTGCATGCGCGCCAGGTACATCTGCGGCGGGATGTCCAGGTCGAACGCGCCGACGGTGATGCCGCCGGCCAGGCCGGCGAGCATGGCCACGAAGGTGAGCAGCGGCAGCATCACCAGCAGCGCCAGCACGCGCGGAACCACCAGCAGGTCGATCGGGTCCAGGCCCAGGGTGCGGATGGCATCGATCTCCTCGCGCGCCTTCATCGCGCCGATCTGCGCGGTGAAGGCGCTGGCGGTGCGGCCGGCGACGACGATGGCCGTCATCAGCGCCGCCAGTTCGCGCAAGGTGGCGATGGACACCAGCTCGACGACATAGATCTCCGCGCCGAAGTCGCGCAGGATCGTCGAGCCGAGGAAGGCGATCACCGCGCCGACCAGGTAGGACAGCAGCACCACCAGCGGCACCGCATCCAGGCCCACCTGTTCCATGTGGTTGACCGTCGCGGTGGCGCGCAGGCGGCGCGGGTGGCGCACCAGCCGGGCGATCTTGACCAGGTTCTCGCCGAGGAAACTGACCAGCGCGACGATGTCGCCGCCCATCCGCGCCACGGTGATGCCCAGCCGCTCCAGCGCCGCGGCGAACCCGTAGTCGCGGGTGACCGGGGGGCGGGCGTCGGACACGTCCTCGATGGTGGACACCAGTGCCCGGTGGTCGTCGCGGAAGTGCAGGGCTTCGGGCGGCAGGCCGCGACGCGCGGCGTGGCGCAGCAACAGCAGCACGCCGGCCGAGTCCAGCTGCTGCATCCGGGTCGCATCGACCCACGCCACGCCTTCGGGCACCGTGCGCAGCACCTGGGCCGCGGCCATGGCGGTATCCAGGGTCCAGCTGCCGGCAAGCTGGATCCGCTTGGGATCGCTTGCGTCCTGGACGAACGAGGGTGGCTGGTCTGGGGTCGTGGGCATTTCGCCGGTGAGCATACCTGTTCGCGATAAACGGCGGATGCATGTGCGGGGCGGCCGCGGCGGCCCGCCGGGCGCGCAAGGACATACACTGCGCAACCGTCGTTGCCTGTTCCCTCCCCGACCGTCCTGGCCGATCCGATCGCATGACCGCCGCGTCCCCCCGCCCGTCCGCCAACGCCACCTACGCCCAGCGCGTGGCCTTCGTCTCGGAGATCGCCGGGCGCCTGCACAGCTACGGCACCACCGCGCAGCGGCTGGAGGCGGCGGTGATCGCGCTGTCGCAGCAGCTGGACCTGGACTGCGAGCCCTGGTCCAACCCGACCGGGCTGATCCTGAGCTTCAGCGACCCGACCAAGGCCATCGGCTCCAGCGACATCACCCGCGTCATCCGCCTGGCCCCGGGCGACAACGACCTGTACAAGCTCAGCGTCGCCGACCGGATCGCCGACGCGGTGGCCAGCGGACGCATGAGCATCGCCCAGGGCCATACCGCGCTGCGCCAGCTCGACCGCCGCCCCAGCCGCCGCGAGAATGCGATGCAGGTGATCGGCTACGGCCTGGCCGCCGCCGGCGTGGCCGGCCTGTGGCGGATGCCGTGGCTGGACATCGCCACCGCCAGCGTGGTCGGCCTGCTGATCGGCCTGCTGGGGCAGTACACCGACCGCCGTCCGGCCACGCGCGAGGCCGGCGACGCGCTGGCGGCGCTGCTGGCCGGCTGCGTGGCCACCGTGGTCGCCACCTGGGTGGGACCGCTGAACCTCAATACGGTGATCATCGCCTCGCTGGTGGTGCTGCTGCCCGGCATGTCGCTGACCAACGCGGTCAACGAACTGGCCAGCCAGCACTGGGTCTCGGGCACCGCGCGCTTCGCCGGTGCGCTGACCACGGTGCTCAAGCTGACCGTCGGCGCGGTGATCGCGGTGACGCTGGCGCGGTTGATCGGACTGGAACCGCGCGTGCGCGCCAGTCATTCGCAGGCGGCCTGGCTGGAATGGGTGTCGCTGCTGGTGGCGGCCTATGCCTTCGCGCTGCTGTTCAAGGTCCGCGGCCGCGATTATCTGTGGGTGATGGCCGCGGCGATGGCCAGCTACATGATCGCCCGTTTCGCCGGCGAGCACTGGGGCAGCCCCACCGGCGTGTTCCTGTCGGCCATGCTGCTGACCGCGGCCGGCAACCTGTTCGGCCGCGTGGTGCAGCGTCCCGGCGCGCTGATCCGCCTGCCGGGCATCATCATGCTGGTCCCCGGCAGCACCAGCCTGCGCGGGTTGCTGAACCTGGTGCAGCAGCAGGACGTGCATGTCGGCCAGTCGGCGGTGCTGGCGGTGACCAACGTGGTGATGGCTCTGGTGGCCGGGCTGCTGTTCGGCAACCTGCTGTTTCCGGCGCGCAAGAACCTCTGATCCACGCGCTGGCCACGCCGCCGGTGCGCAGGGGGGGGGCCACGCAGCAGGTTTCCTGGGCGGTTAGGGTGATGAATCATCGTTAATTGTTCGCTTTTCCCCGAGGGCGGAGAGGCCAAGGGAATGGACGGGAATAACGGGGAAAGCGGGAGCGTTACAACAATCTGGTCCCAGTCGTTACCCCGAAAGCAGTATCACGGTGATGCCGCCCGAAGTTTCCGGCTGCGGATTGGAACTCTTCCCCGGACAAGGTTTTTCACCCCCTCCCTTGCAAAGCAGGGGAGGGTTGGGGAGGGGTGCTTTTGCCTTTGCCGATCATGCGACCGCTCCGTTTGGCAATGAGCTGATGGCAATCCGGTAAAAGCAAAAAGCAAGCAGCCCAAAAGCCAAAAAACAACAGCAACAGCACCCCTCCCTGACCCTCCCCTTGCGCTGCGCGCAAAGGGAGGGGATGTTCATGCGCGAAGACCGAGATGTCGTGCATGACATATTTGCCGTTGGCGCTGTCGATGCTGGCCAGGCGTTGCGATTCCCGCCCGCCATGCGACGGCTTGGTTTTTGATGCGCTTCCCAATGAAAAACGCCGGCAATCGCTGCCGGCGTTTCAGTTTAGTAACGATCCTGGCGGGATCGATTACTTTTTGATCAGGAAATCCTCGACCTTCTTGCCGGCGGCGGTCAGCTCTGCAAGCCAGCGCGGCTGCTTGCCGCGGCCGGTCCAGGTTTCCTTGGCATTGGCGGGGTTGCGGTACTTGGGCGGCACCTTGCCCAGCTTGCGGCCGGCCTTCGGGCCCGGCTTGGCTGCGCTCTTGCGGCCGCGGGCCGTCGGGGCGGCGCCACCGAAAACCTCCTCGATGGTATAGCCGTCGGCCTTGGCGAGCCGGGTCAGTTTGGCGCGGACCTTGGCGATGGGCGGGCGCTTGGCCACGATGGTGCGCTGCTTCTGGGCGGTCTTGATGAGCGCGCCCAACTGCTTGGCCGAAAGGCCTGTCAGATCGATGGTCATTATTGCTCCGGTGCAAGGGGTTGAGAGACGGCCGCTCCTTGGCGCCGCGGGAAAGGATAATCGCAGATTATGACCGTGACAAATGCGGCCGGGTATTGTGGCCGGAATAACCCGGGTCGCGGGAAGCTGGATTACCCGCTCCATCACGATGCTGCGATGCGGCAGAAATGAAAGCCGGGAAAAGGAATCGCCCGCTTGCGCGGGCGATTCATGCTCTGGGTATTGGCGCGAATTATTCAGGCGGTCAGGCGCGCCAGCAGCGTGGCCTTGTCGAGGTTTTCCGCCTCGGTCGCGGTGCGTTCGCGGAACTCGTAGGTACCGGCCGCCAGCCCGCGCTCGGAAACCACGATGCGGTACGGAATGCCGATCAGTTCCATGTCGGCGAACATGGCCCCCGGGCGCAGGCCGCGGTCGTCCAGCACCGCGTCGACACCGGCGGCCTGCAACTGCGCCAGCAGCTCGCCGGCGGCCTGGTCCACGGCCGCGTCGCGCTTGGGATTGATCACGCATACCGCCGCGGTCCACGGCGCCATCGGCACCGGCCAGACGATGCCGGCGGCGTCATGGTTCTGCTCGATCGCCGCGGCGACGATGCGGGAAATGCCGATGCCGTAGCAGCCCATCGTCATCACCGCGGCCTTGCCGTTCTCGTCCAGCACGGTGGCGCCCAGGGCCTGCGCGTACTTGCGGCCGAGCTGGAACACGTGGCCCACCTCGATGCCGCGCGCCAGGCGGATCTCGCCTCCGTCCTGCGCGCGGTCCCCTTCGGCGACGTTGCGGATGTCGGCCACCACGTCGGCCTCGGGCAGGTCGCGGCCCCAGTTGACGCCGGCGATGTGGAAGCCGGGTGCGTTGGCGCCGACCACGAAATCGGCCATCGCCGCCACTTCGCGGTCGGCGACCACGCGGATGGCCTTGACCGGCGCCACCGGACCGAGGAAGCCGGGCTGGCTGCCGAG
>JAFADB010000322.1 GCA_023425225.1 Pseudomonadota bacterium | reverse complement strand
GCGCTGCAGGCGCACGGCACGCGCGCGATGGCGCTCACGCGCGGCCCAGGCTTCGCGCAGGTGCCGTTGCGCGGCCAGCAGCACGGCCGCCTCGCGCGGCTCGTCGGCCGGCGAGGGCACGTAGTCCATCAGGCCGGCCGCGATCGCGGCATCGAGATCGTCGGCCTGTACCTGCTCGAACAGGTGTTGGTGCAGGGTTCCGGTGGCGTCGGGCTTCCGGGTCATGGCGGGCTCAGCGGTTGGCGAACTGCGGCTTGCGGCGCTCCAGGAAGGCGGCGGTGCCTTCGCGCATGTCCTCGGTGGCGAACAGCAGCCCGAACTGCGCGGTCTCGAACTCCAGCCCCTGTTCCAGCGGACATTCGCCACCGGCCAGTACCGCATCGAGGACACCGCGCAGGGCCAGCGGCGCCGACCGCGCCAGCTGCTCGGCGATCTTCAGTGTTTCGGCCTCCAGTTCGGCGGCGGCGACCACGCGGTTGACGATGCCCAGTTCGAAGGCGCGCGTGGCCGTGACCGGGCTGCCCAGCAGGCACAGCTCGAGCGCGGCCGCGCGCCCGGCCAGCCGCAGCAGCCGCTGGGTGCCGCCGAAGCCGGGGATCAGGCCCAGGTTGATCTCCGGCTGGCCCAGCCTGGCCGATTCGGCGGCCACCCGCAGATGGCACGCCATGGCCAGTTCCAGCCCGCCGCCCAGTGCGTAGCCGTTCACCATTGCGATGACCGGTTTGGGCATGCGTTCGATGCGCTGCATCAGCCGCTGGCCCAGCAGCGAGAAGTCGCGGCCCTGCGGCGGCGTGAGACCGTTCATCTCGGCGATGTCGGCGCCGGCCACGAAGGCCTTGTCGCCGGCGCCGGTGAGCACCACCACGCGGACCGTATCGTCCGCGGCGGCGGCCGCGAAAGCCTGGTCCAACGTCTCCAGCGTATGCCGGTTCAGGGCGTTGAGCTTGTCGGGGCGGTTGACGGCGAGGATGCGGACGGCGTCGCGGTCGGTGTGCGTGACGATGGGGTCGGACATCGTGGAGTGCCTGTGGATGTAAAGGAAAAGTGAAGGGGAACTCCCGCCCAGGCTTGCTGTCACAGCATGCGGCGTCAGTGGCGGTCACCCGTTGCGGCGGCTATCCTAACGCGTCATCTCAGGCGGCATGGCCGTCCTGTGCCACCACCCTGGAGAAAACATTCCAATGAAGTTGCGTTCTATCGCGGTCGCCGTCGCGGCCCTGGCCCTGACGGGCAATGCGCTCGCCCAGGACACCACGTCCGAGAAAGGCAAGCTGAGCTATTACTTCGGATACGACTACGGCAACAACCTCGCCGAACTGACCGCGCGCGGCGAGCAGCTGGACATCAATTCGGTGGTCAAGGGCCTGCAGGACGCCTACGGCAAGAAGGAGCCGGCGATCACCGCCGACCAGCTGCGTCCGGCGGTCGAGGCGTTCCAGAAGCGCGAGCAGGCCCGTGCCCAGCAGGCCAAGGCCGAGTACGACAAGGCCGCTGCCGAGAACAAGACCAAGAGCGACCAGTTCATCGCCCAGAACAAGGCCAAGGCCGGCGTGCAGACCCTGGCCAGCGGCGTGCAGTACCGCGTGATCGAGGCCGGCAACGGCGCCAAGCCGACCCAGGCCAGCACCGTCGCGCTGGAAGTGGCCGGTCCGTTCCCCTACGGCCAGCGTCCGACCGAGGCGCGCCCGGCGCAGCAGATCCCGTCGATCAAGGTCAGCGAGGTCGAGATGCAGGCCATGCGCGACACCCTGCTGCAGATGCCGGCCGGCGCCAAGTGGGAAGTGACGCTGCCGCCGGACAAGGCCTATGGTGCCGATCCGCGCACGCCGTTCCCGCCGAACGTGGCCGTGCAGTTCGAGATCAAGCTGGTCAGCGTCAAGTAACACCCCGCTTGATGTATTCCCGGTGCGCCGGTCCTGCGAAGGGCCGGCGCATTGCGTTTGGGCGGTCCGAAGCGACTGCATCGATGCGCGCGCGTCGATGCCGGGGCGGGAAAATCGCGCTACGCTTGCCTGGCTGCATCCTCATGGAAACCCCTCGTGCCGTACCCAGTCCCTGCATCGGAGTCTGTTCGCTCGACGCGACGGGCGTGTGCTGCGGGTGCGGGCGTACCGGCGAGGAGATCGCCAGGTGGCCGCACATGAGCGACGAGCAGCGCCTGGCCTTCATGCGACGCCTGCCTGCCGGGCGCGGGGCGGATCATCGCCTGCCGTTCGAGCAACAGTTGCCCGAGCGCGAGCGTCTGCTGCAGGCGCTGTATCCGCTGGACGCTCCACCGCACGGGCCAGGCTGGAACCACGAGGAGCTGATCGACCTGGCGCCGGTGGGCAAGCCGGCCGAGGCCGCGGTGCTCGCGGCGCTGGTGCCGCGGCCGCGGGGCACCTGCGTGGTGCTGACCCGGCGCAACGATGGCCTGCGCCACCATGGCGGGCAGGTGAGCTTCCCCGGCGGGCGGGTGGAGCCGGGCGACCGCGACGCGGTGGCCGCGGCGCTGCGCGAGAGCCGCGAGGAGATCGCGCTCGATGCGGGGCAGGTGCGGCCGCTCGGCTATCTGGATCCGTTCGTCACGGTCAGCGGTTTCCGCGTGGTACCCGTGGTGGGCGTGATCGACCCGGGCTTCGTCGCGCGGCCGTCGCCGGACGAGGTGGCCGAGGTGTTCGAGGTGCCGCTGGCGTTCCTGATGGATCCGGACAACCTGCGCAGCATCGAGATCGAGTTCCGCGGCCGGCCGCGGCGCGTGCTCGAGTACGCCTGGCCCGGCCAGCGCATCTGGGGCGCCACGGCCGCGATCCTGCTCAACCTGCGCCGTCATCTCGAACAGGTGCGGTGAGCCGGGGCTCGCTGGAGGCCGATGCCGGTCGAACCAAACGTGCACCCGCGGCGAGATGCGTGATGCGACGCGCCCGGTGGTTGCCGTCTGTGCTGGCAGGGCTGGTGTCGTGTCTCCCATCGCCGTAAGGCAGTCCGCGCGGCGTCGGTTTGCCCGCGACGCGACCGGCGCGACAGGCTGGTGGTGCCTGTGCCGGGCGGACCGGATGTGTGATTCTTCGAGGCCAGTCGCAGTCGCTGGATTCCCCCCTCCCTCATACTGCGAAAACGGACGGTCGACGGGAGGCGGCCGTGTTCTCGGCGCGGAGCGCAGTGCGGCAACCGCGGGGTAGACATGGGTGGGGCGAAGCTGATCGTTGCGGGGTGTTTGCTGGCCGTCATGGCCGGCTGCACGGCCGAGCGCCCGCCGGTGACGCTGCAGGAGTCGGCCGCCAGTACGAACTCCTATCGCCAGCAGGTCGAGCAGGCGCGTCGTGCACGCGTGGAGACGCTGCGTGCACCCGAAGGCTGGCTCAGCTATGTCGGCTCCGGCCTGATCCGGCCGGGGCGCCATCGCATCGGCCGCGATCGCCACAACGACATCGTGTTGCCCGACGGGCCGGCGCAGCTGGGCGTGGTCGAGCTGGACAAGCAGGGGCGCATCTGGCTCGATCCGGCCGGGGACACCGGGCCGCACGGCGCGACGCGGCCGCAGCGCATGGAGCTGGCGATGCCGCCCGGGCAGTGGCGCAGCCAGGCGCTGGACGTCGGCCGCGGCCAGTTCCACGTGGTCCGGCTGGGCAAGATCATCGGCTGGCGCTTCCGCGATCCCGAGGCGCCGGCGCGCCGGGAGTTCCGCGGCATCGAGTATTTTCCCGTCGATCCGGACTGGCGCATCGTCGCCGAGTGGCATCCGTTCGAGCCGCCGCGCCCGCTCACGCTGCTGACCTCGATCGCCACGCCACGTCCGGCACGGGTGCCGGGCGAGGCGGTGTTCGAACGCGACGGCCGCCGCTTCCGGCTGCTGCCGGTCCAGGACAGCGACAGCGACACGTTGTTCTTCCTGTTTTCCGACCGCACCAGCGGCCGCGAAACCTACGGCGGCGCGCGCTACCTGGAAGCCGGCAAGCCGCAGAATGGCCAGGTGGTGCTGGACTTCAACCGCGCCGAGAATCCTCCGTGCGCCTTCACCCCGCACGTGGTGTGCCCGCTGGCGCCGCCGCAGAACCGCCTGGAGCTGTCGGTGACCGCGGGCGAGAAGAACCACCTCGCCTTCCACTGAGCGGCGTCAGGGGGCGAGGCGTTCGAGCGGGACTTGCCGCAGCAGTGCCGGCCAGGGGAACAGCGGGCCGGGATCGCGCTTGCGCGGCACCGTCAGCGCCGGATCGTCGCTGGCCGGCACGCGCGCGGTGTCCAGTTCCTCGTGGCCGGCGATGAAGCGCAGCGCCGGCAGCGTGGCAGCCAGCTGCCGCAGCAGCCGGGCCAAGGCATCGATCTGCACGTCGGGGTAGGGTTCGTCCATCGCCTGGTGGCGCGAGTCCAGCCAGTGCGGGTAGCGCCCGCGGTTGACCAGCTCGATGCCGAGCGAGCGCGGGTTGTAGCCGCGCACGTGGTGGGCGATGCGCTCGTGTGCGACGTAGCGGATGATGCCGCCATCGCGGTCGATGTAGTAGTGCCCGCTGTTGCCGGTGCCGTCGGCGTAGAGCACGCGTTCGCCGTATTCGCGCGCCATCGCCAGGTCGGGCAGTTCGGTGCAGTGGATCACCACCAGGTCGATCGTGTCCGGATCGCGCGATGCCAGCAGGTGTTCGTAGGGCAGCGGCTGGATGCGGATGTCGGGTGCGGGCGAGTCGTGCATGGGCGGATGCTAGCATTCGCCCATGAGCGAACACCTTGATCCGACCTGCCGGGCCGGAGCCGCCCGATGAAGGGCCACTGCATCCTTTCCCACGGTTTCGAAAGCGGTCCGGACGCCACCAAGGTGACCGCGCTGGCCGAGGTGGCGCAGCGCCTGGGCTGGAGCCACGAACGCCCGGACTACACCGACCTGGACGCGCGCCGCGACATCAGCCGCGTCGGCGACGTGCCGGCCCGCCAGCAGCGATTGCTGGAACGGGCACGCGCCGCCGCCACGCGTGGACCGCTGGTGCTGGCCGGTTCCAGCCTGGGTTCCTACATCGCGGCGCGGGTGTCGCTGCAGGTGCCGGTGGCCGGGCTGTTCCTGATGGTGCCGCCGACCACGATGGGGCCGCTGCCGGGGCTGGATGCGGCGCGCGTGCCGACCTCGGTGGTGATGGCCTGGCAAGACGAGGTGATCCCGGTGGCCGAGGTGATCGAGTGGTCGCGGCAGCGCTCGGCACGGCTGCTGCTGCTCGACGACAGCCACCGGCTGTCCGCGCACGTGGACGCTTCCGCGCGCGCCTTCGCCGAACTGCTGGAGTCGCTGTGAGCGAGACAGCAGTGCATGGGGCGGACGGCATCGTCCTGCGCGCCGAGACCGATGCCGACATCGACGCGATCGAGGTGCTGACCCTGGTCGCGTTCTTCGAGGTGGAACACAGCCGCCACGACGAACAGCGCATCGTCGCCGCGCTGCGAGCCGATGGCGCGCTGGCCGTGTCACGGGTGGCCGAGCACGAGGGCTACGTGGTCGGCCATGCGGCCGCCTCGCCGGTGACCCTGTCCGACGGCACGCCGGGCTGGTACGGACTGGGGCCGGTATCGGTCGGGCCGGGCCACCGTCGCCGCGGCATCGGCACCCGGCTGGTTGGTGCGGTGCTGGACGAGTTGCGCGCGCGTGGCGCGGCCGGCTGCGTGGTGCTGGGCAATCCGGCGTTCTACGGACGCTGCGGTTTCCATGCCGAACCCGGCCTGGTGCTGCCCGGTGCGCCGCCGGGATGCTTCCAGGCCATCGCCTTCGGCGACCGCCTGCTGCCGCTGGCTGAGGTCGAGTATCACCCGGCGTTTGCCGCCGGCTGAACGTGGCGGCCGGCCGCGGACTGCGTGCCGGCTGCCTGCACTACAATTGCCGCACCCACCACCACGGAGTCTTCGTCCAATGCGCCATTGATGCCGCCGTCGCACTGACGGCAACGCCGCCGCCCGTCCGTCCAGGACCGGCCCGTGC
>JAFADB010000225.1 GCA_023425225.1 Pseudomonadota bacterium | reverse complement strand
ACGCACGACAGGTGCGGCGCCGCCTCGAAGCCGTGGTGCTGCTTGAGGTGGCGCACGGTCTCGGAGGTGTAGCTCAGCGTGGAGCCGCCGGCGCCGAAGGTGCACGACACGTACTGGGGCGCGAACTTCTTCAGCCTGGTGGCGGTGCGGTCCAGCTGCGCGCGCTGCTCGTCGGTCTTGGGCGGGTAGAACTCGAAACTGATCTGGGTCATCGCGGCGGCGGCCGTGGCGGGGAGGGGATCATATCTCTTTATCGCGATAGATGTGTAGTCATGGAGGATCGCCTTCGTCGCTGGTAACGAATTTGATACCTATTCTCATTTCCGTCACAATCCGCGCCGGCGAGCGCCGACCGATGCGTCCTGGCGCTCCGTTTCGCTATCCCGAGGTCACCGTCATGTCCCGTTATTCCCCCCGTCGCGGCCGTCTTGCCTTCTTCGTGTCCTGCGCGCTGCTTTCCGCCACCGCACTGGCCGAGACGTCGCCATCCGCTGCGCCGGAAGGCGCCGACCCGGTCGATCTCGATGCGGTGCGGGTGAATGCCTATCGCGCCACCACCAGCGCCAGCGGCGCCACCAAGACCAACACTCCCATCGCCGAGACGTCGCAGTCGCTGTCGGTGATCGCGCGCGAGGAGCTGGATGCGCGCGGCGTGCAGAACCTCAACGAGGCCATGCGCTACGTGGCGGGCGTCAGCCTGGAGAGCAGCGGCATCGACAACCGCGTGGACGATTTCCGCATCCGCGGCTTCGATGCCGGCAGCTGGTCCAACAACGTCACCCTGGACGGCATGCGCGCGCCGCAGGGCGGGCAGTGGAACCGCACCATGTTCGACAGCTGGAACCTGGACCGGGTCGAGGTGCTCAAGGGACCCTCGGCGGTGATGTACGGCCAGGTCGCCCCGGGCGGCATGGTCAACCAAGTCAGCAAGACCCCCACGCCCGACCAGGAGCAGCAGCTGCGGCTGAGCGTGGACGGTCACGGCCAGTACGGCGCGGCTTTCGACGTCGGCGGCGGCACCTCCGACAACGACCACCTGTTCCGCCTGGTCGGCCTGTACCGCGACGGCGACACCCAGATCAAGCACACCGAGCAGCAGCACTGGTTCCTGGCGCCCAGCTACACCTGGCAGATCGCCGATCGCACGCGGCTGACGCTGCTGGGCCTGTACCAGAAGGACGATGGCGGCTCGACCTACCAGTTCCTGCCGATGGCCGGCACGCTGGTGGCCACGCCCTACGGGCGGATGAAGAACACCACCTTCATCGGCGAGCCGGACTGGAACACCTTCGACCGCACCATCTGGACCGCCGGCTGGCTGTTCGAGCACGGCTTCAACGAGAACTGGACGCTGAGCCAGAGCGCACGCCGCACGCACGTGGATTCGCTGTTCCGCACCGTTGTCACCAACCGCGCGCTCAACGCCGACGGCCGCACCCAGGCCCGCCGTGCCACCTGGGGCACCGGCGATTCCAACGGCGACACGCTCGATACGCGCCTGACCGGCAAGTTCGCCACCGGCGCCGTCGAGCACACCCTGCTGTTCGGCGTGGACTGGCAGAAGGCCGACTGGGACGCCGCGCGCGGTGCGATGGTCAACCCGGCCAGCATCGACATCTTCAACCCGGTCTATACGAACTACGTGCCGGTCACCACCAATATCGCCTACTCCGGCGGCGTCGACCGCCAGACCGGCGTCTACCTGCAGGACCAGATCGCGCTGGACAAGTGGCGGCTGACCCTGGGCGGCCGCTACGACTGGACCAAGGACGACACCTATACCCAGGCCTACAACGCGGTCAGCGGCGTGACCGGCGCGCGCGTGCCGACGCGGATCGACAACGAGGCCTTCAGCGGCAACGCCGGCGTGCTGTACGTGTTCGACAGCGGCTTCACCCCGTACGTGAGCTACGCCGAGTCGTTCCAGCCTTCGGGCACCGACACCAACATGAGCTACGCGCGCACGCCGTTCGACCCGATCACCGGCAAGCAGTGGGAGGCCGGCGTGAAGTACCAGCCGGCGGGCTTCGACGGCCTGTTCACCCTGGCCGCCTACGACCTGCGCCAGCAGAACATCCTGACCAACGACCCGGATCCTACCCACAACACCTGCGGTACCACCGGTGCCAGCCAGTGCCAGATCCAGGACGGCGAAGGCCGCGTGCGCGGCATCGAGCTGGAAGCGCGCGTCACCCCGCTCGACGGCTTCAGCGTGATCGGTGCGGCCTCGCGGATGGATTCGGAAGTCACCCGCAGCAACAACGGCTACCAGGGCAAGCAGCTGGCGATGGTGCCGGACTGGACCGCCTCGCTGTGGGCGGACTACACCTTCCAGGCGGGCGCGCTGCAGGGGCTGAGCCTGGCCGCCGGCGTGCGCTACAACGGCCACAGCTATGGCGACAGCGCCAACCTGTACCGCATCCCGTCCTACACGCTGTTCGATGCGGCAATCCGTTACGACGCCGGCCGTTTCGGCGCCACCGCGGTGCAGCTGGCGCTCAATGCCAGCAACCTGGCCGACAAGACCTACGTCTCCACCTGCACCGGCGCGTCCTCGTGCTACTACGGCAGCGGCCGCACGGTGACCGCCACCGCGCGTTTCAGCTGGTGATGCGCTAGTGGCACTGGGTGTGCATGGTTGGATCGCGTTGCTGTCCGCGCTGATGGGTGTACTGGGCGCGTCGTTGCTGTACCTGGCCAGCCCGCAGCAGCAGTGGCGTGCGGCCGGTCCGTGGCCGACGCGCTGGCGCTGGTTGCCCGGCGGTGCGTGCCTGGTGCTGTCGCTGGCGTTGCTGCTGCCGCTCATGGGCTCGGGCGCGGCGGTGTTCGCCTGGCTCACCTTGGCGATGCTGGTCGGCACGGCGGCGCCGTTCCTGGGCGCGTGGCGCGCGCGCCGTCGCCAACGGGCGCATCGAGCGTGAAGCCGAACCGGCTGGACAGCCGCCACTGGCTGGGCAAGACCTGCGCCGGCACGGTGCTGGGCTTCGGCCTAGCGCTGGCGCTGTCCGGCCTGTTCGCCTGGCTGGGGCCGGGCGGCATCGGTGCCGGCGGCGGCAAGGCGCAGTTCAACATGTGGCTGATGGCACCGGTGTGGGCCGGCGTGCTGAGCTTCGTGTTCCTGTTCCGCGACAGCCTGCGCGCCTGGCTGTGGCTGGGCGCGGCCAACGTGCTGGCCTTCGCGCTGCTGTGGGCCGTGCGCGCGGCGATGGGATGAACGCATGAAACTGCGCAGCGACATCGTCAAGGTCTACAAGGACGTGCACATCTGGGTCGGCATCGTAACCGGGCTGATGCTGTTCATCGCCTTCTACGCCGGCGCCATCACCATGTTCGAAAAGCCGCTGGAGCGCTGGGCCACGCCGCCCTCCGCACTCGGCGAGCCGGTGCCGATGGCGCGTGCCGGCGAGCTGGCGGCGGCGGTGCTGGCCGCGTACCCGCAGGCGGCGCGCAACTATTCGGTGGTGGTGGACATCACCACCGACCAGCCGGCGCGGGTGATCTGGCGCGAGCGCGGCCAGGGCCGGCGCCAGTTCGTCGAGTACGGCGCCAACTTCGCGCCCGACGGCAGCCTGAAGGTGGACAAACTGCGCAAGGCCAAGGCCGCCGAGCTGGTGGACCGCCT
>JAFADB010000266.1 GCA_023425225.1 Pseudomonadota bacterium | reverse complement strand
GCGGCGGTGGCCAACGTGCTGCTGCGCTACGCGCACCAGCGCTACACGCAGAGCGACCTGTACAGCGGCGGCGGTCCGGCCATCGTGCTCGACGCCGGCCGCGAGCGGCCCGCGATCGTGGAGGCGTCCAAAGGTCCGGAAGACACGTGAGCGTTCCGCAATTGCCGCTGGCGCTGCGCTACCCGCCGGACCAGCGTTTCGACAGCTTCATCGCCGCCCCGGCCGGCGCCATCGCCCAGTTGCACGCCATCGCCGTCGGCGCGGCCGACGACTGGATCTACCTGAGCGGGCCCGCCGGCACCGGCAAGACCCATCTGGCGCTGGCGCTGTGCGCCGAGGCCGAACAGGCCGGCCGCGCGGCCAGCTACCTGCCGCTGCAGGCGGCCGCCGGGCGCGCCCGCGAGGCGCTGGAGGCATTGGAAGGCCGCGACCTGGTGGCACTGGACGGGCTCGAGGCGATTGCCGGCGACCGCGACGACGAGGTGGCCGTGTTCGATTTCCACAACCGCGCGCGCAGCGCGGGCGTCACCTTGCTCTATACCGCACGGGCGGTGCCCGATGCGCTGGGACTGGGCCTGCCGGACCTGCGCTCGCGGCTGTCGCAGTGCGGCCGCATTCCGCTGTCGCCGCTGGACGATGCGCAGCGTGCCGAGGTGCTGCGCGACCGCGCCCAGCGCCGCGGCCTGGCGCTGGACGAGGCCGCGATCGAATGGCTGCTCACGCGCACCGGCCGCGACCTGGGCGGGCTGGTGGCGCTGCTGGACCGGCTCGACCGCGAATCGCTGGCGGCGCAGCGGCGGGTGACCGTGCCGTTCCTGCGCCAGGTGCTGGACGGACGCAGCGGCGGCTAGCCCAGTCAGATGTCACCGCCACCCGGCCGGATGTTTTGCTCCCTCCCTTTCGCCAAAGGCGGAGGGAGGGCTGGGGAGGGGTGATGTTGCCGTGGCTTGGGTTCTCACCTGCCTGCTCGGCAGGGAGCCGTTGCCAACCGGCAAGCAGGGGAAAGCTGCCCTAGCCAACGCTTCCCTGCGCTGCGTGTAAGGCGGAGGATGATTCCTCCTGCCGCGCGGCAATCGCGCTGGAACAACCTCAATATCTCGCGAGGGCTGTTTCCAGTTCCTGCAGTCGTTGCGGAGTGCCGACATCGGTCCAGCGGCCGCGGTGATGTTCGCCGCTCACCGCGTCGCGTGCCATCGCCGCGCGCAGCAGCGGCGCCAGCGGGAATCGCGGCGGTTGCGCGTCCGCTCCCGGGCGCTCGCCGATCACCGTCCTCCACTCCAGCAGCATGTGCGGGCGATAGACGCCGATGCCGGCGAAGGTCAGGGCGGGCCGGTCGGCCTGCCGGTCCGTCACGCGGCCGTCATCGTGCAGCAGGAAGTCGCCCTGCGGATGGTGCGGCGGATTGTCCACCAGCACCAGGTGCGCATCGCCGGCCGGTTCGGTGGGCAGGCGCGCCAGGTCGTAGTCGCTCCAGATGTCGCCATTGACGGCGATGAAGGGTGCCTCGCCCAGCAACGGCAGCGCGTGCAGCATGCCGCCGCCGGTTTCCAGCGGCACCTCGCCCTCGCGCGAATAGCGGATATGCAAGCCGAAGGCGTGGCCGTCGCCCAGCGCCTGAGGGAACTGCCCGGCCAGCCAGGACAGGTTGACCACCACCTCGCGCACGCCGATGGCGGCGAGCTTCTCCAGATGCCAGGCGATCAGCGGCTTGCCGCCCACGCGCAGCAGCGGCTTGGGCGTGTGGTCGGTGAGCGGGCGCATGCGCTCGCCCAGCCCGGCGGCGAAGATCAGCGCCTTCATGAAGCCGTGGTGGCCGGCAAGGCCGGAGCGCGCTGTTCGAGCGCCGGCCGGACCCGCCGCTGCAGCAGCTCCAGCAGCGGATGCAGTTCGGCGTGGCGCGGCAGCACCTCCTCGAGGTAGCCGAGGAAGCGCGGCACGTTGTCCAGGTACCAGGTCTTGCCGTCGCGATGGTTCAACCGCGCGAAGATGCCCAGGCACTTGAGGTGGCGCTGCACGCCCAGCCAGTCGGCGTCGCGCAGGAATGCAGGCAGCGGCGGCAGCGCGATGCCCGCCGCGCCGGCCTGCGCGTGATAGCGCGCCAGCCAGTTGTCCACGCGCGCCAGCGGCCAGCTCACCGTCGTGTCCTTGAACAGGCTGACCGGGTCGTAGGCTACCGGGCCGAGTACGCAATCCTGGAAGTCCAGTACCGCCGGACCATCGGTTGCCGGCATCAGGTTGCGCGGCATGAAGTCGCGGTGGACCAGTACCTGCGGTTGCGCCAATGCATTGTCGGCCAGCAGTTGCTGCATCCGCGCCAGCGTGGCGCTGTCGTCCGCGTCCAGCGCCAGCCCCAGGTGCCGTTGCAGGAACCATTCGTCGAACAGGCCGGCATCGCGCGCCAGCAGCGCCGGCCCGAAGCGGCCCAGGCCGGCCGGCGCGGCGATCCGTTGCAGCCGGATCAACTGGGCGAAGGCCGCATCGAACAGCGTGTCGGCGTTGTCCTCGTCGAGCAGCTGCGCCAGCGTGCGCGGGCCCAGGTCCTCCAGCAGCAGGAATCCCCGGGCCTCGTCCTGCGCCAGCACCTGCGGCACGCGCACCCCGCCATCCAGCAGCAACGTGCGCATTTCCAGCCAGGGGCGCACGTCTTCCCGCTCGGGGGGCGAATCCATGACCACGAACGTGCGGCCATCGGCCACGGTCGCGCGCCAGTAGCTGCGGAAGCCGGCATCGACCGAGGCACGCTGCAACCGCGCCCCGGCATCGCCGAGGGCGGCGCGCGCCCAGTGCAGCCGCGCGTGCTCGCGGGGATCGGAGGGAACTGCCTCGTTCATCGGGTATCCGGGGGCCGTGCCGGCGTCCCGGCCGGCGGGGAGGTCAGCGCTTGCCGCTGAAAAGACGCAGGATCGCCAGGATCGCCACCGCGCCCAGCAGCGCGCCGACGAAACCGGCCGGTTCGCCCGGCGCGTACCAGCCCATGTACTGGCCGAACCACCCGGCCAGCAATGCGCCGGCGATGCCCAGCACGATGGTCAGCAGGCAACCCATGCGGTTGTTGCCGGGCATGAAGAACCGCCCGAGCAGGCCGACCACGAAGCCGACCAGGATGATGTAGAGCCAACTGCTGCTGCCGAAGAGGTTGTCCATGGGCGATTCCGTCAAGACCGGACGCAGCCTAGCAAGCGCCGGCTGCGTCCGTCATCCCACCGCTCAGCAGCAGCCGTGGCCGCCGTGGCGGGTGCCGCTGTCGGCGGCCACCGGCGAGCCGCTGGTCTCCCCGCGCAGGCTGGCGGCATGGTGCTCGGCGATCACCTTGGCCACGCAGGCGGTGACGCGCTTGCCCATCGGGATGTGCAGGAACTCGTTGGGGCCGTGCGCGTTGGAATGCGGGCCGAGCACGCCGGTGATCATGAACTGCGCGCCGGGGAACTTCTCGCCGAGCATGCCCATGAACGGGATCGAGCCGCCTTCGCCCATGTACATCGCCGGCTTGCCGTAGAACGCCTGGCTGGCGTCGTCGATCGCCTTCTCCAGCCACGGCGCCATCGCCGGCGCGTTCCAGCCGGTGGAGGCCTTCTCCAGCTCCAGGGTGACGTGCGCGCCGTTGGGCGGGTCGCGCAGCAGCGCCTGCTTCAGCAACTCGCCGCTGCGCTTGCCGTCGGCAGTGGGCGGCAGGCGCAGCGACAGCTTCACCGCGGTCATCGGCCGCAGCACGTTGCCGGCCGATTCCAGCGGCGGCATGCCGTCCATGCCGGTCACCGACAGCGCCGGGCGCCAGGTGCGGTTGAGCACCAGCTCGGTCAGGTCATCGCTCATCGGCTTCAGGCCCTCGACCATCGGGAACTTGTCGAAGATGGCGGTATCGAGCACCTCGGCCGAGCGCTTGGCCTGTTGCAGCCGCTCGGCGGGCACCTCGACGTGCAGGTCATCGAGCAGGATGCGGCCGGTGTCCTCGTCCTCGATGCGCGAGAGCAGCTGGCGCAGCAGGCGGAAGCTGGACGGCACCACGCCGGAGGCATCGCCCGAATGCACGCCCTCGGTCAGCACCTTCACCGTCAGGTTGCCGCCGGTCAGCCCGCGCAGCGAGGTGGTGCACCACAGCTGCTCGTAGTTGCCGCAGCCCGAATCCAGGCACACCACCAGCGACGGCTGGCCGATGCGCTCGGCCAGGTGGTCGACGTAGGCCGGCAGGTCGTAGCTGCCCGATTCCTCGCAGGCTTCGATCAGGATCACGCAGCGCGCATGGGGGATGCCCTGGTCCTGCAGCGCTAGGATCGAGGTCAGCGAGCCGAAGATCGCATAGCCGTCGTCGGCGCCGCCGCGGCCGTAGAGCTTGTCGCCGCGCAGCACCGGCTTCCACGGACCCAGGTCCGGGTCCCAGCCGGTCATCTCCGGCTGCTTGTCCAGGTGGCCGTACAGCAGCACGGTGTCCTCGCCGCTTTCCGGGCCGCTGGCCGGGATCTCCAGGAAGATCAACGGCGTGCGGCCCTCCAGGTGCACCACCTCGACCTGCAGGCCCTTGACCGGCTGCGACCTGGCCCAGTTCTCCATCAGCGCGATCGCCTGGTCCATGTAGCCATGCGCGACCCAGTCGGCATCGAACATCGGCGACTTGTTGGGGATGGCGATGTAGTCGACCAGCTTGGGCACGATCTCGTCGTCCCACTTCCCGCCGACGAAGCGATCGATGTTGGCACTGTCCATTGCGGCTCCAGCATGCATTTGGGAAAGCGCCAATTCTACGCCGTGGCACGGGGGGTAGGATTTTTCCTACAAGGTTAAGCGCCGTTCACTGGCTGTTTGGCTTGGCTCCCGGCGATACGCTGCAGTCATGTGGCGCGGGACACTGGATCTGCCGGCGGGGATAGCCGGCGATTCATCCCAAGCCACAAGGAGTGTTGCCATGAAGTCTTTTGCCGTGACATTGAAGTCGCTGGCACTGGCGCTGCTGATGACCGGGACCGCCCTTGCCGCGGACACGGTCAACATCAACACCGCCGATGCCGCGGAGCTGGACCGGGTATTGGTGAACGTGGGGCCGGCCAAGGCCCAGGCGATCGTCGATTACCGCACGGAGCACGGTCCATTCAAGAGCGTCGAGGAGCTGGCGCTGGTCAAGGGAATCGGGCTCAAGACCGCCGAACGGAATCGCGATCTAGTCGAGGTGGAGACCAGGAAGGCCCCCGCTTCGACGGCTGCCAAGGCGGCGGCTGCGAAGCCGGTTGAAAGACGGTAAGGGACAGGGAGTTGCAATTCGGTCCAGTGCAGGAAGCACGACCGCGAACCTGGAAGCGCTGGATTGCGCTTGGGGAGGCAGGATGCCGACAAGGACGTAACCATCGCCCGGTGATGCACATTGACGTGCAGCCGGGCGATTCTCTTTTGCGTGCCCGTGCCCGTGCCCGTGCCCGTACCGGCATTTGGTATCCCGGTATCGATCTCGTACGTGCCCCGTGCTCTATGCCGCGGTCGTTGTGATGCTCTATAGGCCGGTTGCCGGTTATGCGGTGCATCGTCATCGGGTCGGCCGGTTCTCCCGGCACGCACGCCGCCAGGCTCACCGCGCGTGCGAGGCGCCCATCATCCGGATGTTCTCTAGGCGCGGCGACCGGTTCGGTCGGAATCTCCAATCTCGTTGGTCGCATGGCCGTGATCGTCGCGGGAGCGGTGCGCGGCGGTTTCCCCGCAGCGGGGAACAAGGGCGGACCAGGCTGGCATCGCAGTGGCGGGGAACGGCCGCGCCGTGGTCCCGGCGGCGGCCTCACACCAGCCCGGTGGCGTAGTACAGCGCGATCACGAAGAACACCGCCAGCGTCTTGACCAGGGTGATGGCGAAGATGTCCTTGTAGGATTGGCGGTGGCTCAGTCCGGTCACCGCCAGCAGGGTGATCACCGCGCCGTTGTGGGGCAGGGTGTCCATGCCGCCGGAGGCCATCGAGGCGACCCGGTGCAGCACTTCCATCGGGATGCCGGCGGCGTTGGCGTTGGCGATGAAGGTATCGGCCATCGCCGCCAGGGCGATGCTCATGCCGCCGGAGGCCGAGCCGGTGATGCCGGCCAGCGCGGTGACCGAGATCGCCTCGTTGACCAGCGGGTTGGGGATCGCGCCCAGCGCGTTGGCCACCACCAGGAAGCCGGGCAGGGCGGCGATGACCGCGCCGAAGCCGTATTCGGAGGCGGTGTTCATCGAGGCCAACAGCGCGCCGGCCACCGCCGATTTGCTGCCTTCGACGAAGCCCGTGAACACCGTCCTCCACGCCGTGGCCACCACGCAGACGATGCCTACCAGCAGGGCACCCTGCACCGCCCAGATCGCCGCGACCTTGCCCACGTCCTGCACCACCGGCGCGGGATTGCCGATCACCGCCGGCACGAACGATTGCGTTTCCCCGTACCAGCCGGGGATCCAGCGGGTGAACAGGAAGTTGGCCACGCCCACCAGCAGCAGCGGCGCGATCGCCACCAGCGGGTGTGCCAGCCTGTCGCCGTGGAACGGCTCGGGCTCGTTGCGCAGTTCGCCGCCGTAGCCTTCGCCGGCGCGGGCGGCGACGCGGCGGCGCCACTCCAGGTAGCTCATGCCCACGACCAGGATGAAGATGCCACCGATGGTGCCCAGCACCGGTGCGGCCCAGCTGTTGGTGCCGAAGAACGCGCTGGGGATGATGTTCTGGATCTGCGGCGTGCCCGGCAGCGCGTCCATGGTAAAGGTGAACCCGCCCAGCGCGATGGTGCCGGGGATCAGCCGCTTGGGGATGTCGCTCTGGCGGAACAGCTCGGCGGCGAACGGGTACACCGCGAACACCACCACGAACAGCGACACCCCACCGTAGGTGAGCAGCGCGCACACCAGCACGATCGACAGCATCGCCCGCTGCGCGCCGACCAGGCGGATGGTGGCGGCCACGATCGACTTGGAGAAGCCGGAGATCTCGATCAGCTTGCCGAACACCGCGCCGAGCAGGAACACCGGGAAATACAGCTTGAGGAAGCCGACCATCTTCTCCATGAACAGGCCGGTGAACATCGGCGCCACCAGCGCCGGATCGGTCAGCAGCACCGCGCCGAGCGCGGCGATCGGCGCGAACAGGATCACGCTGTAGCCGCGGTAGGCGACGAACATCAGGAAACTCAACGCGGCAAGCACGATCAGGAAGGACATCCGTGGCTCCTCGGCGCAGCGCCGGGCGATCTGGTGGGGCGAGTATCCGCAGCGCCCGTGCCGGCCGGTACCTGTACCAACGTACGATGCCGCCACGTCGGACCCGGCCCTAGCCTTCGCTGCAATGGCGGACGACCGCCGGTACGTCATACCTGGGAGGGGAGACATGAAACGCAAGCATTTGAGCCTGGCGGTGGCAGGTGCGCTGTGGGCGGCGGCAGGAACGTCGGCATGGGCGGCGCAGCCGTCGGACGTGGCGGTGGACGCGCATCCGGCCGCCGACGCGCCGGTCGGGCAGACGGTCGGTGCGGACCTGGCCGCCAGGACGCTGGACACGGTCACCGTCAGCGCGCGCAAGCGCGAGGAGACGCTGCAGGAGGTGCCGGTGGCGGTCACCGCGTTCACCCCGGAGAGCATCGAGAAGATGGGCGTGGAGGACATCGGCGGCCTCGGCACGCAGGTGCCCAACATGACCATCTACGCCGCGCGCGGCTCCACCAGCACGGTCACCGCCTACATCCGCGGCGTCGGCCAGTCCGACCCGCTGTGGGGCGTCGATCCCGGCGTGGGCATCTATCTGGACGATGTCTACATCGCCCGCCCGCAGGGCGCGCTGCTGGACGTGTTCGACGTCGGCCGCATCGAGGTGCTGCGCGGCCCGCAGGGCACGCTGTACGGCAAGAACACCATCGGCGGCGCGATCAAGTACATCTCGCGCGGGCTGCCGACGCAGGCCGAGGGCTTCGCCTCCGTGACCGTGGGCAACTACAACCAGCGCGATGCCAAGGCGGCGTTCGGCGGCCCGATCGGCGGCGCCGACAGCGGCCTGCGCGCGCGCATCGCGGTGGCGAGCCTGAACCGCGACGGCTTCGGCGAGGACACCTACACCGGCCAGGACGTCAGCGACAAGCAGATCAATGCCGCCCGCTTGCAACTGGGGGCGTACTCGCGCGAGGACTTCGACGTGCAGTTCGCGCTGGACTGGATGGACGACAAATCCGGCATGCGCGGGGCGAAGATGCTGGCGACCAACCCGCTGGCACCGGCATACGCGCCGTTGGACGATCGCTACGACATCCGCAGCGCCATGCGCAACCTCAACAACACCACGATGAAGGGCGGCTCGATCACCGCCAACTGGCGACCGGGCGAGGACTGGGCGTTCAAGTACGTCGTCGCCAAGCGCGAGTCGGACACCGACACCAACATCGATTTCGACACCACGCCGCTGCCGCTGGTGGACGTGCACGCCCGGTACAACGACAGCCAGGTCAGCAACGAGCTGCAGGCCAACTACGACGCCGGCGGCCGTGCGCGCGGGGTGATGGGCCTGTACTGGTTCGACGGCGATGCCGGCGGCCAGGTGCAGAACCATTTCTGGAACCCGGCGCTGCCGACCGGCCTGACCAACCCGCTGTTCGGCGACACCCAGGGCAAGGTCAACACCAGGAGCTTCGCCGCCTACGCCGACTGGACCTTCGACCTGACCAACCGGCTCAAGCTCGACGTCGGCGCGCGCTATACCGACGAGGACAAGCATGCCTTCGCGCTCAATCGCTTCTACACCGACGACACCTTCACCGACCTCAGCCTGCTGACGCTGCTGGGGCTGTCCGGCGCCGATTTCGGCCCCGGCGGCAAGAAGGTCAATTTCAAGAACGTCTCGCCCAAGGTCTCGCTGGACTACCAGATCACCCCGGACGTCATGGTCTACGGCCTGGCCTCGCGCGGCTTCAAGTCCGGCGGCTTCAACATCCGCGCCAACACCGTGGCGGTGCCACGCTCGGGCGAGCCGTTCCGCGACGAGGTGGTGGACAGCTACGAGCTGGGCAGCAAGATGTCGCTGCTCGACCAGCGCCTGTTCCTCAACCTGTCGGTGTTCCACAACGTCTACAAGGACATCCAGCTCTCGGTCTTCACCTCGTACACGCTGGCCGACGGCAGCCAGAGCTTCTTCGGCGATTTCACCAACGCCGGCAAGGGCACCATCAACGGCGCCGAGGCCGAGTTCCAGTTCCTGCCGACCGAGCACTGGCTGGTCAGCGGCAACGTGGCCTGGCTGGACGCCAAGTACGACGAGTTCATCACCTCCGGCGTCAACGTGGCCGATACGCAGAAGTTCACCAATGCGCCGCGGCTGTCCGGCGCGCTGAACCTGGAGTACCGCACCGGGCTGGCCAACGGCGGCAACCTGTCCGCGCGGGTGGGCTACAGCTACCAGAGCGAGGTATGGCCGACCACCGACCTGAGCCCCGAGATCCGCCAGGGTGGCTACAGCCTGCTCAACGCCGGCGTGCTGTGGCGGGTGAACGATGCCTGGTCGCTGTCGCTGCAGGGCAGCAACCTGGCCGACAAGGCGTATCGCACCACCGGCTACAACGTCGCCGCCTACGGCGTGCTGACCGGGTTCTACGGTGCGCCGCGGCAGGTGTCGCTGACCACGCGCTACGACTTCTGAGGACAAAGGAGGAGGGGCGAGGGCGGCGGCAGCGATCCTGCCGCCGCCGTCGTTTCCGTTCTTCGCCGTTTGGCGGATTGCCGGGCAGGTGCGGCTCTTCTACCGTGGCCTGCGCCGCAGGGCATCGCGCCGTACCGGACTGACGATTGGCGGAGGACGACGTGCTGGGTTTCTGGAGCGTGACGCTGGCGGGCGTGGCCTGGCTGGGACTGATGTTCGGCACCGCGCTGGTCGGCGAGCGCAGGCCGGCGCTGTTTGCGCGGCGCTGGCGCCACGTCTATTCGCTGTCGCTGGCGGTGCACTGCACCTCCTGGACCTTCTACGGCACGGTGACCCAGGCCGCGCGCTACGGCTGGCCGTTGCCGCCCACCTTCGTCGGCGCCATCGTGTTCTACGCGCTGGCGATGGCCTTCATGGTCAAGCTGGTGCGGCTGGCGCACGAGAGCAACGCCACCTCGCTGGCCGACCTGATCGCCACGCGCCTGGGCAAGGATGCGTGGCTGGCCGCCACCGTCACCCTGGTGGCGGCGCTGGGGCTGATCCCGTACATCGCGCTGCAGCTCAAGGCGGTGGCGATGAGCTTCGGCACGCTCACCCGGCATTCGGCCGAGCACAGCCAGGCCGGGCCGTTGTGGAGCGACAGCGCGCTGTACGTGGCGCTGGCGATGGCCGCGTTCGCGATGCTGTTCGGCACCCGCCGCGTCAGCGCCACCGAGCACAACCGCGGGCTGGTGCTGGCGATGGCGTTCGAGTCGCTGTTCAAGCTGGCGGCCATGCTGGTGCTGGGCGCGTTCGTCTGGTTCGGGCTGGAGGCGCGCGTGGCCGAGGCGCCGGTCGCGTTGCCGCTGGCCAATGCCAGCGGCTTCGTGCCGCTGGTGCTGCTGGGCGGGCTGGCGATGTTCATCCTGCCGCACCAGTTCCACGTCGCCGTGGTCGAGTGCCGCAATGCCGACGACGTGCGCACCGCGCGCTGGCAGTTCCCGCTGTACCTGCTGCTGATCGCGCTGCCGGCGCTGCCGCTGGCGCGGGCCGGCGCGGCGCTGCTGGGCGACAACGTGCCCTCGGACATGTACGCGCTGGCGCTGCCGTTCTCGCAGGGGGCCGAGCCGGTGGCGCTGTTCGTGTTCCTGGGCGGGCTCAGCGCGGCCACCGGCATGGTGGTGGTGAGCACGCTGACGCTGAGCCTGATGATCGGCAACCACTGGTTCGCGCCCGGCCTGCTGCGCGGCGCGTGGTCGCCGGGGCGCGGCGGCGACCGCCGCGGCGACGTGCTGCTGCTGCGGCGGATCGGCATCCTGGTGATCATGCTGCTGGGCTGGGCCTACAGTCGCCTGATCAGCGGCAGCGAGGCGCTGGCCGATGTCGGGGCGGTGTCGTTCTCGGCGCTGGCCACGCTGGCGCCGGTACTGGCGTTCGCGATCTGGCGCCCGCAGACGCCGGCGCGCGCGGCCACGCTGGGCGTGATCGCCGGCTTCGCGGCATGGTCCTGGGTGCTGCTGGTGCCCAGCTTCGCCAGCGCGCTGGGCCGGGATCCGGCATGGCTGGAGGCCGGTCCGTTCGGGCTGGCGTGGCTGGCGCCGAACCGGCTGTTCGGCCTGACCGGCTGGAGCGCGCTGGGCCGCGCGGTGGGCGTGAGCCTGTTCGTCGGCACCCTGGCCACGCTGCTGGCCATGGCCTGGCGCGGCGATGCACCCCGCCTGGCGCAGCGCCGGCTCGATGCCGCAACCCTGCGCAGCGCCGGGCGCCGCTTCCTGCCCTACGAACGGGTGGAGGCGTTGCTGGCCGATGCGCCGCGTTCCGGCGCGGTGCCGGCCGAGATCGAGTCGCGGCTGGAGCGCGAGCTGTCGGCGGTGCTGGGGTCGGCGTCCACGCGCCTGCTGCTGGATGCCGCGCGGCGCGAGTCCGGCGAGCTGGAAACGGTGGCGGCGATCGTCAGCGAGGCCTCGCAGGACCTGCGCTTCAACCAGCAGGTGTTGCAGGCGGCGCTGCAGAACATGAGCCAGGGCATCAGCGTGATCGATCGCGAGCAGCGGCTGGTGGCGTGGAACCCGCGCTATGCGCAGATGTTCGGCTTCCCCGAGGAGCTGCTGCAGGTGGGGCGGCCGATCATAGACCTGACCCGCTGGGCGCTGCAGCGCATGCCCGAGCGCGGCGCCAGCGAACGCGCGGTGGACCGGCGCCTGGCGCTGATGCGCGCCGGCACGCCGCACCTGACCGAGCGCGTGTTCCCCGACGGCAGCATCGTCGAGATCCGCGGCAACCCGATGCCCGGCGGCGGCTTCGTGGCCACCTTCACCGACGTCACCGCCTTCCGCAACACCGAGGCCGAGCTGATGCGCAGCAACGAGACGCTGGAGCAACGGGTGGGCGAGCGCACCGCGTTGCTGGAGGCGGCCAAGCGCGAGGCCGAGCACGCCAACGATGCCAAGAGCCGCTTCCTCACCGCGATCGGCCACGACCTGCTGCAGCCGCTGCACGCCGCGCAGCTGTTCACCGACACCCTGTGGCAGCAGCTGCGGCAGCCGGCGCAGCGCGAGGCGGTGGCGCAGGTGCGCGGCGCGCTGGATTCCACCACCGACCTGCTGACCGGCCTGTTCGACATGTCGCGGCTGGAGGCCGGCGGACTGGTGCCGCAGCCGCGCGACTTCCCGCTGTCCGAGGTGCTGGAGCCGCTGGCGTCCGAGTTCCGCGTGCTGGCGCAGGCGCGCGGGTTGCGCTTCGTCCATGTCGAGACCCGCGCCTGGACCCACAGCGATCCGCAGCTGCTGCGGCGGGTGGTGCAGAACTTCCTCGCCAACGCGGTGCGCTACACCGTGCGTGGCGGCCTGCTGCTGGGCGTGCGCCGCAGCGGCGACGTGCTGCGCATCGAGGTGCACGACACCGGCCCCGGCATCGCCGTCGATGAGCAGACGGCGATCTTCGAGGAATTCCGCCGCGGCGATGGTGTGGCCGGGCAGGGCCTGGGACTGGGGTTGGCGATCGCCGACCGCATCGCGCGGCTGCTGCCGGCGCCGCTGTCGCTGCGCAGCCAGCTCGGGCGCGGCACCGTGTTCGCGCTGCAGGTACCGTGCGTGGCGCGCCCGGCCGCGCTGCCGCCACCACCGCCGCGGCCGTGGGCCGGCAGCCTGCAGGGC
>JAFADB010000249.1 GCA_023425225.1 Pseudomonadota bacterium | reverse complement strand
CGCTCGGCCTGGGCCGGGTCCAGGCCGCGGATGCGTGCCTGCACGGTCTCGGCCAGGGCGCGCCAGGCGGCCGCATCGGGCTGCCCGTCGGCATCGCGCGGGCAGGCGCGGGCCAGCGCCTGGCGGTAGTCCTGCACGTCGACTCCCAGCACGCGGGCGGCCTCGCCCTCGTCCAGGCCGGCGGCGATGCGCAGCAGCAGGGCCAGGCGGTCGTCGGCCGTGGGAGTCCTCAGCGCCTGCAGATCGTCCGGCCAGGCGGCACCGGTGGAGGGCCGGCGCAGCTGCGGCGTGGCCGCCAGCAGGCTCCAGAAGCGCAACGGCCAGTCGGCCATCGGCAACGCCGCGGCATGGCCGCCGAAGGCGCGCATGGCGGCCGCCAGCGCATGCTCCCCGGCCGCATCGTCGCCGCACTGGCACTGGCCAAGCACCATCCCGCGACGCTCCACGCCACGCAGGAAGGCGGCAAGGGCAGCGGGGGCGCCGCCGGCGCCGGAGGGGGCGTCGGCCGTCTCGGGGAACCTCGTCATCGGCGGAATGATAGCGGCGGCATCGCGCCATCGCCTGCTTGACATTGCCGGCAAATCTGCTCTCCCAAGCGGCGCAAGGGCTGCGCCGGGATCAAGGTTGTGCACAGCAGCGTATTGACAAGCGGAGTCGCACGTTGCAGGGCCCCGGCGCGACGGCACTCACCCATGTTTCACGATTAACTTGTTGATTTATATCGACATATTGAATATGGCGCTTTTTTGACCAACCCGGCGGCGAGGCCGCTGCGCAGGCCGCTTCCGCGTGGAGCATCGCGCTCATGCACAGGCTTATCCACAGCATGTGTGGATAAACGGTTTTTTCCAACCGTGACGCGCGTTTACATTGTTTTCATCATGCGCCGTGCCGTGAATCCGCGCCAAGTGCAGGTCGGTGCGAACGCGGGGCGACCGGTAGACTTGCGCCGATGCCCGCCCCCCTGCCCGTCCTGCACGTCGCCCTGCCGGTGCCGTTGCCGCAGCCGTTCGACTACCTGCCGCCGCCCGGCGATGCGCCACGGACGGAGGACATCGGCCGCCGCGTGCGGGTGCCGTTCGGCCCGCGCGAACTGGTCGGCACCATGGTCGGCACCGGCACCGTCGAGACGGCCGGCACGCTGCGCGCTGCGCTGGAATGGCTGGATCCGCAGCCGCTGCTGCACGGGGAACTGCTGGAGTCGCTGCGCTGGCTGGCGCACTACACTCACGCCCCGCTGGGCGAGACGCTGGCCACGGCGTTGCCCGCGCTGCTGCGCCGCGGCGACCCGCTTCCCGAGACCGGCCTCCACGGCTGGCGCCTGACCCAGGCCGGCCATACCGCGCTGTCCGGCCTGCGCCAGGGCCGGCCGCGCCGGCTGGCCGAGCTGCTGGCGGCCGGGACGCTGGCCGAGGACCGCCTCGACGCGCAACTGGAGGACTGGCGCGAGGCCGCCCGCCGCCTGGACAGGCGCGGCCTGGCCGAACGCGTCGAGGTCGCCGCGACGGACGCGGCCGTCCCCGCCATCGAGGGTCCCGCACTCAACCCGGAGCAGCAGGCCGCGGCCGATGCCCTGCGCCAGGCCCGCGGATTTACCCCGTTCCTGCTCGACGGCGTCACCGGCAGCGGCAAGACCGAGGTGTACCTGCAGGCCATCGCCGACTGCCTGGCGCGCGGGCGCCAGGCGCTGGTGCTGGTGCCGGAGATCGGGCTGACGCCGCAGACCCTGGCGCGGTTCCGCAAGCGCCTGGGCGTGCCGGTGCACGTGCTGCACTCGGGCCTGTCCGACGGCGAGCGCGCCCGTGCCTGGGCCGCGGCCTGGCGCGGGCAGGCGCGGCTGGTGGTCGGCACCCGCTCGGCGGTGTTCACTCCGCTGCCCGAGGCCGGGCTGATCGTGGTCGACGAGGAGCACGACGGCAGCTACAAGCAGCAGGACGGCATCCGCTACAACGCCCGCGACTTCGCCCTGGTGCGCGGCAAGGCGCTGGACGTGCCGGTGATCCTGGGCAGCGCCACGCCGTCGCTGGAATCGCTGCACAACGCCCGCAGCGGCCGCTACGCGCACCTGCGGCTGTCGCGCCGGGCGGGCGCGGCGCAGCCGCCGCGCGTGCGCGTGCTCGACGTGCGCAAGCGGCCGCTGCAGGACGGGCTTTCGCAGGAGGTGCTGGCCGGCATCGGCGATGCGCTGGCCGCCGGCGGCCAGGTGCTGGTGTTCAAGAACCGCCGCGGCTACGCCCCGGTGCTGCTGTGCCACGACTGCGGCTGGACCGCCGAGTGCCATCGCTGCAGTACGCCGCTGCACAGCACCCCGATGACCGTGCACGGCGGTGGTCGCCGCCTGCAGTGCCACCACTGCGGCGCGCGCCAGCCGGTGCCGCTGGCCTGCCCGGCCTGCGGCAGCCTGGCGCTGCAGCCGCAGGGCATCGGCACCGAGCGGCTGGAAGAGCGCCTGGTCGAGGCCTTCCCGGATTTCCCGGTCCTGCGCATCGACAGCGCCACCACCGCCCGCCGCGACGCGCTGGAACAGCAGCTGGCGCGCTTCGGCGATGCGCCCGGCATCCTCGTCGGCACCCAGATCCTGGCCAAGGGCCACGACCTGCCGCGGCTGAGCCGGGTGGTGGTGGTGGGCATCGACGAGGGCCTGTTCTCGGCCGATTTCCGCGCCAGCGAGAAACTGGCCCAGCAGCTGATCCAGGTGGCCGGCCGCGCCGGGCGCGCCGAGCTGGCCGGCGAGGTCTGGCTGCAGACCCACCATCCGGACAACGCGCTGCTGCACACCCTGGTCAATGGCGGCTACCACGCCTTCGCCGATGCCGAACTGGCCCAGCGCCAGGCCGCCGGCTTCCCCCCGTTCGCGCACCTGGCGCTGTTCCGCGCCGAGGCCAAGCAGGTGGAGATGGCCAACGCGTTCCTGACCGAACTGCGCGCGCTGTTGCCGGAGGGCACCGCGGTGGACTGCTTCGGCCCGATGCCGGCGCCGATGCCGCGCCGGGCCGGCTTCCAGCGCACCCAGCTGCTGCTCTCCAGCGCCAGCCGGCGCGCGCTGCATGCGCTGCTCGACGCCGTGGTGCCGGCGATCCACGCCCTGCCGCAGGCGCGGCGGGTGCGCTGGTCGCTGGACGTGGACCCGATCGACCT
>JAFADB010000233.1 GCA_023425225.1 Pseudomonadota bacterium | reverse complement strand
CCACCCAGCAGAACGCCGCGCTGGTGGAGGAAGCCACCGCCGCCGCGCGCGCCATGGAAGAACAGGCCAACCAGTTGTCCAGCACGGTGGCGATCTTCGAGATCGACCGGGACGTCGCACCACGGATCGATCCCGCGCCCAAGCCGGTGTCGATCGCCCAGGCCAAGCCCGCGCGTAAGGCCGCTGCGCCGGTCGCGAAGCTTTCCGCCGCCGTGGCCGAGGCCAACGACTGGCAGGAGTTCTGACGCGAGTCGGCAAGGAACCGCCCGGCGCGGATCGATCCGCGCCGGGCCCGATGTCCTGGTGAAAGCCCCGCACGCAGCCCGGTGCGGGCCAGGGAGACCCGCACCGGGCTGCCCTGCGGTGAGCGCCGATGCCTCCTGCCGCGAATGCCGGCGATACGAAACCATGTACCGACAGGCCGGTATCGTCCCCGAACTCAAGATTGCCGTTGCCGGCCGATATCAAGGTAAGCCTCGCTGCGACGACGCCGTTCCTGCCGTCAACGATCAAGCCTGCATTCCATGTCCGATGCCCCCGCGCAAACATCCGCCCTTCCGCCGCAGAAAGATGCCGGCGACGAGCGGTTCCTGCTGCGCAGTCCGGCCCAGATACGCAGCCTGCTGTCGTCCATGATCGAGCAGCGCTCGCTGATCAGTGCACATATCGGTGGGCGCGACCAGGCCTTTCCTACCGCACTGCTGGACGTGGATGACGACGATTGCCTGTGGCTGGACGCCAGCCCGAGGCCGGCGATCAACCTGGCCGCCGAACTGGCCGACCACCTGCTCTGCTTCGCCCAGCTGCAGAAGGTGAAGGTCCGGTTCCGGGTCACCGGGCACGAGCTGCATACGCGCGAGGGCCATCAGGTCTTCCGCGCGCCATTGCCCGAGAGCGTCTACCACCTGCAGCGGCGCGAGTTCTACCGGCTGGAAACCCCGGTGACTGACTCGCCGACCTGCACGATCACGCTGCAGGAGCCCGGCGGCGAGACCTGCGAGGTGCAGCTGCGGGTCATGGACATCAGTGGCGGCGGCCTGGCCGTCGCCGTCGACCCGGAAAGTCCGCTGCGCGCCGTGCACGGCACCTATGCCGACTGCGTCCTCGCCCTGCCCGAGCAACCCCCAATCACGCTGTCGCTGAGCGTGTGCAACCAGTTCGACCAGACGCTCGCCAACGGCCAGACCGTGCGGCGGGTGGGCATGCGCTTCGAACGCATGCCGCGCGGCGCCGACGAGGCCGTGCTGCGCTACATCTTCCGCATCGAGCGGCAGCGCAATGCCCGCAAGAGCGGCCTCTTCTGACATACCTGGCCACCGGGCCCTCAACTTGTCGCCGATTCGGCCGTTATCGCCTGCAGGGGCAGGCCACCGCGTGCACGCCCTTCTCCGAACATTCCGCAGCAGGAACCTGCCATGACCGACAACCGCAATACCGCAAACGCCGACCAGGGCGGCGAATTCCTCAGTTTCACCCTGGGCGAAGAGCACTACGGCGTGGACATCCTCAAGGTGCAGGAGATCCGCGGATACGACTCGGTGACCCGGGTACCCGATGCCCCGGACTACATCAAGGGTGTGATCAACCTGCGCGGCACCATCGTGCCGGTGATCGACCTGCGGCTGAAGCTGCGGCTCAAGGAAGCGCGCTACGACGCCTTCACCGTGATGATCGTGCTGAACGTGGAAGAGCGCGTCGTGGGCATCGTGGTCGACGGCGTTTCCGACGTGATACCGCTGAACGCGGAGCAGATCCGCCCCACCCCCGAGTTCGGTGCGGCGGTGGACACCCGTTTCATCTCCGGCATCGGCACCCAAGACGACCGCATGCTGATCTTGCTCGATATCGAGACGCTGCTCGACAGCGCCGACCTGGCGCAGGCGGTCGTGGCCGAGGAAGCGGCCTGATCGACCGGGGTGGACAATATCCGCAACCGCGACGGAGCTCACGAAACGCAGGTCAAGTTCCCCATGCGGTCGCCGATAGCAGTTGCAGGCCTTGCGCCACCACGCCGTTACGGCCACCCATCATTACGGAGAACCCCATGAAATCCCTGCTTTCCTTCCTGTCGGTGGCCGTGCTGGCTGCCGCCCCCCTCGTCGCTTTCGCCCAGGCGCAGGAAATGATTCCTGCCGAGATCGCAACCAAGTTCGTCGGCAAGGACGGCATGGTCTGCGGCAAGGTGGAGAAGGCCAAGTACGCGCAGAGCTCCGAAGGCGAGCCCACCTTCCTGTACATGGGCGGTTCGTTCCCGCGCCACACCTTCTCGGCGCGGATCGCCGGCGCCGACCGCGGCAAGTTCGGCTTCCCGCCGGAAACGCTGGAAGGCAAGGACGTGTGCGTCATCGGCAAGATCCAGCGTGATGCCTCGCGCGCGGAGATCCAGGTGTCCTCGCCGGCGAGCCTGAAGCTGGCCACCATCAAGTAACGGCGTCGCGCGCGCGATGCGCCCGGTGCTCCGTCCCGCCCCGTCCGACAGTTTGCTGTCTGTCCCGGAGAAAACCATGCAGTGGATCCTCAACCTCAAAATGATGCCGAAGCTGATGCTGGCCTTCGGCATCGTCCTGTTGCTCATGCTCGTACAAGGCCTGGTGGCCTATGTCGGGCTGGGCGCGCTCAACAACGTCACCCGCGACCTGGCCGGCGACACCATGAGCAGCGTCCAGGGCGCCGGAGACCTGCGCGGCATGCTGGGCGAGTACCGCAACGCCAGCTACCAGGGCATGGTCCGCGCCAGCGACGCGGTGAAGGAAGAAGCCAACAAGCGCGTGGCCGAACTGGAAACCGGTATCGCCAAGGAAATGGCGGCCTATCCTTCCGTCCTGCATACCGATGAGCAGAAGAAGCTGTTCACCGGCTTCACCGAGGATTGGAACAAGGCCCAGGCGTCCTATGCCAGCGTCCGCGAAATGCTGGAGCTGAACCTGCCCGACGATGCCGTGGACACCTTCGTCGGCGAGACCCGGGCGCTCCACATCAAGGCACAGGACTCCCTGTCCGCATTGATCGAGCTGGACAACCGCCTGGCGCAGGAGCAGAAGGACAAGGCGGCCAAGGTCAATGCAACGGCCACGTCCCTGACCGTGCTGATGGTCATCGCAGGCATCGCCTGTGGCCTGGCGATCGCCTGGCTGTTCGCCCGTGCCCTGTCCAGGAGCATGCGCGTTGCCATCAAGGTGGCCGGCGAAGTGGCCGATGGCAATCTCGACGGGCAGATCGACACCAGCCGCGGCGACGAGGTCGGCGAGCTGATGAAGTCGCTCAAGCGCATGCAGCACGACCTGCGCCAGCGCATCGAACGCGACCAGCGCGTGGCCCACGAGAACCTGCGCATCCGCACCGCACTGGACAACTCGTCCACCTGCACGTTCGTCACCGACGACCAGCGCAACATCGTCTACGTCAATCCTGCGTTCCAGCAGCTCGCCGGCCAGTACCTGCAGCAGATTCGCACGCGTTCCCCGGAATTCGATCCGGACGGCATGCTCGGCCGGCCGATCAGCTTCCTGGGCTTTTCCGAGGAAGGCACCGCCGCGGTCGTGTCCCAGCTCGATACCAAGGGCATGGCCAAGGTCGAGGAGCGCTATGCCGATGCGGTGTTCGCCGAGACCGTCTCGGCGATCCGCAACGAAGATGGCACCTATGTCGGCGATGTCTGCGAGTGGCGTGACCGCACGGTGGAAGTCAGCGTCGAGAGCGAGATCGCCCGCATCGTGCATGCCGCCGCGACCGGCGACCTGTCCCAGCGCGTCGGCCTGGAGGACAAGGACGGCTTCTTCCTGCAGCTGGCACGGCAACTCAACAGCCTGCTCGACGCCAACACCGCCAG
>JAFADB010000157.1 GCA_023425225.1 Pseudomonadota bacterium | reverse complement strand
GCGTGCCGGCGTATCCGGCGCTGGTGGATACCGCGTCCGAAAACGGAGGCGATACCGCCGCGCTGCGCATCTTCGCCGACCGTACCGAGGCGGCCGAGGCGCATCCGCGCGGCGTGCGCCGCCTGCTGGAGATCGCGCTGGCCGACCGCATCAAGCAGGCGCGCAAGCAGCTGCCGGTGTCGCCCAAGACCGGGCTGCTGTACGCGGCGATCGAGTCGCAGGAGCGGTTGCGTGGCGACCTGGTCGATGCCGCGCTCAACGCGGTGCTGGCCGAGGGCCTGGGCGGCATCCGCGAGCGCGCCGCGTTCGAGCAGCGCCGCGAGGCCGCCGGCAAGGCCCTGTTCGGCGAGGCGATGGTGCGGCTGCAGCTGGCCGAGAAGATCATGGCCGGCGTGGCCGAGGTGAAGCCGGCGCTGGATGCCCCGCTGATGGGCTGGGCGCGCGGCAACCTCGACGACATGCAGGCGCAGCTGGCGGCGCTGGTGCATCCGGGCTTCCTGCGCGAGACCCCGGCTGAGGCGCTGTCGCAGTTCCCGCGCTACCTCAAGGCGATGGTGCTGCGCGCCGAACGCGCCAAGCGTGACCCGACCCGCGACCAGCAGCGCATGCTCGAGCTCAAGCCGTTCGCCGACGCGCTGGCCGACGCCGCCGTCGACGGCCGACTGGCGCGCCCGGGCTGGCAGGCGCTGCGCTGGGAGCTGGAGGAACTGCGCGTGTCGCTGTTCGCCCAGGAACTGGGCGCGCGCGGCGGGGTGTCGCCGAAGAAGCTGGCGCAGCGGCTGGCGGCGCTGCGTGGCACCAAAGCGCTGTAGAAGCGGCGTCAGCCGCGATGGCCTTCATCTGACCTGACCAGCGCTGACTGTCAGTTTTCATACCAAATCGACCGTCGTCCCCGCGAAGGCGGGGGCCCCGGGTCTTGCCGCAACAAAGGCTCAAGTCGCTGGATCCCCGCCTTCGCGGGGACGACGGCGGGTGGAAATACGGAAGGACTGACACTCGACGCCAATCAGGTCATCGGAAAGCCCAATCGCGGCTGATGGCCCGGAGGCCACGCCGCGCCGTTCCCGCGGCCAGGCGGTCTTCGCGCCCGCGCTCACTTCACCCGCCGCACCTTGGCCTTGGTGTTGTACTTGCCGACCTGCAGGTACCACACGCCCATGATGCCGGGCGCGATCTTCACCTCGGGATCGGACAGGCGCACGCCCGACAGGCTGGCCGCCTCGGTCTGTTCCCACTCCTGGCCGTTGGCCAGCACGTAGCGCCTGCCCTTGGCGAAGCCGGCGAACTCGCCGACCAGGGTGCTCTCGATCGGTTCCTTGGAGCCGAAATCGAAGAAGCCGCGGTTCTTGACGATCACCTCCTGGCGGCCTTCCTCCTTGGCCTGTTCCAGCGCGGTCGCGGTTTCGCTGGCCACCTTGCCCTGCAGCCAGTCGTTGAGCGCGGCCAGTTCCTGCGCGCTGAGCTTGTCCAGGCCGGCGGCCTTGAACTCGGCCGGCGTCATCTGCTGCTGCAGGTCGGCCGATACCGCGCGCTGGGCAAGACCGGGGGCGATGAAGCCGGCAGAAAGGGCGATGACGGCAGCAAGCCGAAGGACGGCAGGCCAGTGAGCGCGCGGCGATGACATGGCGATTGTTTCCCGGGACGGAGGGGGGCTAGTGTATTCGCATCCTTTTCAGCGAATGCGCTCTGCCGGAACCGCCTTGACCGCCGCCCCGCCCGAAGGCCTGGATGCCTTGCTGCAACGCCCCGCGCTGTCCACGCTGGCGCCTTCCCTGCGCGAGGCGCTGCTGCAGGCCTGGGCCCGGCCCGACACGCGACACGACATCGCATCGCCGTGGCCGGTGCTGGCCGATACGCTGGACGCGCTGGCGCTGCTGGCCGCCGACGAGACCACGCTGACCGCGGCATTGCTGTTCGACCTGCCGGGGCTGCGCGAACTGCGCGGCCAGTTGCCGTTGGGATCGGACAAGCGCGTCAAGGCGCTGGAAGGCCTGCTCGACGGCCAGGACGCGGCCGAACAGGTGTGGGCGCTGCATGCGGGGCGCGAGGCCGGACGCAACAGCGAGGGCCTGCGGCGCCTGCTGCTGTCGATCATCCACGACCTGCGGGTGGTGCCGATCCTGCTGTCGCGGCAACTGGCCAAGATGCGCGCGGCCGCGACGCTGCCGCAGGACGAGCGCCGCGCGCTGGCCCAGCTCACCCGCGACATCCACGCGCCGCTGGCCAACCGCCTGGGCATCTGGCAGCTGAAGTGGGAGCTGGAGGACCTGGCGTTCCGCTACCTGGAGCCGGACACCTACCGCCACATCGCCCGCGAGCTGGACGAATCGCGGGTGGCGCGCGAGCGCTACATCGAATCGGTCAAGAAGCAGCTTTCCCGCGCGCTGGCCGAGCACGGCCTGCACGCCGAGGTCAGCGGCCGCCCCAAGCACATCTACAGCATCTGGCGGAAGATGCAGAAGAAGCGGCTGTCCTTCGACCAGCTCTACGACGTGCGCGCGGTGCGGGTGATGGTGGACGACGTCGCCGCCTGCTACGCGGCGCTGGGCG
>JAFADB010000125.1 GCA_023425225.1 Pseudomonadota bacterium | reverse complement strand
CAGCCGCCGTCCCGGCCAGCCGCCGCGCCCCCGCCGCCGGGCACGATCTACACCTGCCCGATGCACCCGCAGATCCGCCAGGACCATCCCGGCCACTGCCCGATCTGCGGCATGGCGCTGGAGCCGGTGCTGCCGTCGCTGGACGAGGAGGAGAATCCGGAACTGCGCGACTTCTCGCGGCGCTTCTGGTGGACCCTGCCGCTGTCGGCGGCGGTGATGCTCCTGGCGATGTTCGGCCACACCCTGCACCTGTTCGACATGCGCACGCAGAGCTGGGTGGAGCTGGCGCTGGCGCTGCCGGTGGTGCTGTGGGCGGGGGCGCCGTTCTTCGCGCGCGGCTGGCAGTCCGTGCGCAACCGCAGCCCCAACATGTGGACGCTGATCGCGCTGGGCACCGGCGCGGCATTCGTCTACAGCGTGGTGGCCACCGTGGCGCCCGGCGTGTTCCCGGCCTCGTTCTCGTCGATGGGGCGGGTCAACGTCTACTTCGAGGCGGCCGCGGTCATCATCTCGCTGACCCTGCTCGGCCAGCTGCTGGAACTGCGCGCGCGCGCGCAGACCTCGGCGGCGATCCGCGCGCTGCTGGGGCTGGCGCCGCGCACCGCGCGCCGCATCGATGCCGACGGCAGCGAGCACGACGTGCCGCTGGAACAGGTGGCCGTCGGCGACCGCCTGCGCGTGCGCCCGGGCGAGAAGGTGCCGGTGGACGGCGTGGTGCTCGAGGGCGGCAGCGCGGTGGACGAATCCATGCTCACCGGCGAACCGCTGCCGGTGAGCAAGCACCCGGGCGACCACGTGATCGGCGCCACCCTCAACACCTCCGGCGCACTGGTGATGCGCGCCGAGCGCATCGGCCAGGACACCGTGCTGTCGCAGATCGTGCAGATGGTGGCGCAGGCGCAGCGCTCGCGCGCGCCGATGCAGCGGCTGGCCGACGGCGTGGCGCGCTGGTTCGTACTGGCGGTGGTGGCCGTCGCTGTGCTGACGCTGCTCGGCTGGGGCCTGTTCGGACCGCAGCCGAGCTGGGTCTACGGCCTGGTCAACGCGGTGTCGGTGCTGATCATCGCCTGTCCCTGCGCGCTGGGGCTGGCCACGCCGATGTCGATCATGGTCGCCAGCGGCCGCGGCGCCTCGCTCGGCGTGCTGTTCCGCGACGCGGCGGCGATCGAGAACCTGCGCCGCGTCGATACGGTCATCGTCGACAAGACCGGCACCCTCACCGAAGGCCGCCCGACGTTCGAGCGCGTGCTGCCGGCCAACGGCTTCGACCCCGACGAGGTGCTGCGGCTGGCCGCCAGCCTGGACCAGGCCAGCGAGCATCCGCTGGCACAGGCCATCGTGCGCCAGGCGCGCGAACGCAAGCTGGCGCTGTCGCCGGCGCAGGATTTCGAATCGGCCTCCGGCATCGGCGTCAGCGGCCACGTCGAGGGCCACGCGCTGGCGCTGGGCAATGCCGCGCTGATGCAGCGCCTGCAGGTCGCCATCGACGCCGGCACCGCGCCGACCGCCGAGCAGCTGCGCGGCGAAGGCGCCAGCACCATGTTCCTGGCGGTGGACGGCAGGCTGGCCGGGCTGCTGGCGGTGTCCGACCCGATCAAGCCGAGCACCGCCGACGCGATCGACACGCTGCATGGCGAAGGCGTGCGCATCGTCATGGCCACCGGCGACGGCATCGCCACCGCCCGCGCGGTGGCGGCCAGGCTCGGCATCGACGAGGTCCACGGCGAGGTCGCCCCGGCCGACAAGCTGGCGCTGGTCGAGAAGCTGCAGCGCGAGGGGCGCACCGTCGCGATGGCCGGCGACGGCATCAACGACGCCCCGGCGCTGGCCCGCGCCGACGTCGGCATCGCCATGGGCACCGGCACCGACGTGGCGATGAACAGCGCCCAGGTCACCCTGGTCAAGGGCGACCTGCGCGGCATCGCCACCGCGCGCGCGCTGTCGCGGGCGACCGTGCGCAACATGAAGCAGAACCTCGGCTTCGCCCTGGTCTACAACGCGCTCGGCATCCCGCTGGCGGCCGGCCTGCTGTATCCGCTGACCGGCCACCTGCTGTCGCCGATGTTCGCCGCGCTGGCGATGAGCCTGAGCTCGGCCTCGGTGGTGGGCAACGCGCTCAGGCTGCGCCGCACGCGGCTGGTCTGACAGCCGGAGGCCACGGCCGCCGTGGGAGCGCATGCGCCGCGAGGGGACTTGCCAGTCGCATCAAAATTCATCCCTTCGGGAAGCGCGCCGCTGGATGGTCTCTCCGCGCACCCATTTGGCAGCAAAAGCGCGTCCCCCCGGACCGCCTGCTTTACCCCCTCCCTTGCGAAGCAGGGGAGGGTTGGGGAGGGGTGCCTTTGCTTTGTGCGCTAACGAGCGCCTTCCCCACCCTCGCCGCCCTGCAGCCACGCCGGGACCGGCAGGCCGCGCGCCGCCAGGAAGCCGGCATCGAACAGCTTGGCGCGATAGCGCGTGCCGGCATCGGCCAGCACCGTCACGATGGTGTGGCCCGGGCCCAGTTCGCGCGCCAGCCGGATCGCCCCGGCCAGGTTCACGCCGCTCGAGCCACCCACGCTCAGGCCCTCGTGCTCGACCAGCTCGTGGATCAGCGGCACCGACTCCTCGTCGCCGATCGACCACGCCCGGTCGATCGGCGCGCTGGCGAAGTTGGCCGTCACCCGGCTCGAACCGATGCCCTCGCTGATCGAGCCGCCCTCCGCCTTCAGCACGCCGGTGTTGACGTAGCTGGCCAGCGCCGAGCCGGCCGGATCGGACAGCGCGATCACCACGCCCGGCTTGCGCGCCTTCAGCGCCCGCCCCACCCCAGCCAACGTGCCGCCGGTGCCGGTGGCGCAGACGAAGCCGTCCACCGCGCCGTCGGTCTGCTCCCAGATCTCCACGCCGGTGGTGCGCGCATGCCAGTCGCCGTTGGCGGTGTTGTCGAACTGGTCGGCGAACCAGGCGCTGCCCGGCGCCTGTGCGTTCATCGCCTCGGCCAGGCGCCGGGCGACGTGCGCGTAGTGGCCCGGGTCGGCATAGGGCACCGCCGGCACCAGCCGCAGCTGCGCCCCGGCAGCGCGTACCGCATCGCTCTTCTCCCGGCTCTGCGTTTCGGGCATGGCGATGATGGCGCGATAGCCGCGGCTGGCACCGACCAGCGCCAGGCCGATGCCGGTGTTGCCGGCCGTGCCTTCCACGATCGTCGCGCCCGGGCGCAGCAGGCCGCGCGCCTCGGCGTACAGGATCAGGCCCAGCGCCGTGCGGTCCTTGATCGAGCCGCCGGGGTTAAGGAACTCGGCCTTGCCCAGAATCTCGCAGCCGGTGCGCTCGGAGGCACGGCGCAGGCGGACCAGCGGGGTGCGGCCGATCAGGCCGGAAACATCGGGGGATGCGTTCATCGGATCGTGGCGTCGAACAGTAGGGTGATGGGAAAGGAGACGAGCGTGTTCGTGTAGGTGGGATACGTCGGTGGGGTTGGCGGGAAGCCTCTGTCGCGGACGCGCTGTGCCGGGCCGGTCATGTGTTGCCATACCATTCCGCGTCTCGGTGCCGTGCATCGTTCTCGGCGCGAAGGGCTTCCTTGGAACGGACCGGGTCGGTGGCGGCCAACGCGACCCACCGGCCAATCCCGCGTCGCGCCCGCGCATCGCCGCCCTTCGGCAACGCGGGTGCACCTCAATCGCTGCCGACGGCCTTGGGCGTGTCGGCACGTGCGCCCCACTCGGTCCACGAACCGTCGTACAGCGCACCGTGGGGCAGGCCGGCCACGGCCAGGCCCAGCAGCAGGATCGCCGCGGTCAGGCCACTGCCGCAGCTGGCCACCACCGGCCGCCTGCCATCCACGCCGGCGGCGGCGAAGCGCGCGCGTACCGCCTCCACCGGCAGGAAGCGCCCGTCGGCCTGCAGCAGCTCGCCGAACGGCAGGTTGGCGCTGCCCGGGATATGACCCGAAGCCAGGCCCGGACGCGGTTCCGGCGCCAGCCCGCTGAAGCGACCGGCCGCGCGCGCATCGAGTACCAACTCGGCGCCGCTGGCGAGATTCGCCCGCACATCGCCCAGCCCGCGCAGCAACAGCGCATGGAAATCCACCTCGAACGTCGCGACCGGCTCATAGGCCTGCTCGCCCGCCTCCACCGCCTGCCCGGCATCGATCCACGCTGGCAGCCCGCCATCGAGCACCGCCACCGCCTCGTGGCCGAACAGGCGCAGCAGCCACCACGCCCGCGCCGCCGAGAACAGCCCCTTCTGGTCGTAGACCACCACGCGCGCATCGTTGCGCAGGCCCAGCTCCGCGGCCAGCCGCGCGAAGCGGCCCTGCGTCGGCGCCATGTGCGGCAGCGTGGTGTCCGGATCGGAGAACAGCTCGATGTCGAAGAAACGCGCGCCCGGCACGTGCGCCTGCCGGTACAGCGCCGCCCCGTCCTTGCCCTCGGCCGGCAGGTAGTCGCTGGCATCGAGCACAATCAGGTCCGGATCGTGCAGATGGGCGGCCAGCCAGGCCGCGTCGACAAGGGGGCCGAAATCGCTCATGGGGTCCTACGGGGTGCGATGAAGATGACGGATCAGCGTGGCACTTCCGCCGCGATAAGAAAAGCACGCCGAACCAAGCAGCAAGGAAACGCTGATAACCGGCTGGCATACGCACATGCCAGATCATGCAGACACACACCCCAGATCCGCAGGCGGATGGCCTTCGACAGCCCGCAAACGAATAGCCGTCGTAAAGCTAGCGTGGAAGGCCCCGGCGGCATGCAATCGCAGTACGGCCCGGCAACTTCGTCTCAACGCCGAGTCGATCTACAAGTCCGCAGCAGACCAATCGCGAACACGGGCGCATGAAGTCACGGCGCTCCATCCAACACCTCGAGGCTTCATTCGTCCTTTCCGGCGTCCGGGTCATCGGCTGCCAATGTTCTCACCACCTTGTCGAAATCGCTTTCAAACAGGCGGTCCTGCACGATTCGATACCTCTCGAATTCGCTTTCCGCATAGGACTGGGCCAGCTTTGCGGACACCTTGCCACTGTCCTGCAGCACTTCCCGGTCATCGAATTCCAAGAAGGCATCCAGCCTCTTGGCCCAATCCTCCATCGTCATGGGGATCTTGCGACTGGCGCGATCCTCGGCCAGTTCCAGATAGGCGTTGACGATACGGCCCAACGAATCCAGTTCATCCTTGGTCAGGTAATTCTTGGCCACGGCCACATCGTTTTTCAGGATCTTGCCTTCGGGTGCGCTCGCCCAGGAAGTCAGTCCCATATGCGGCTTGCTGCTATCGGCCCGCCTGCGGATCAACTCTGCAGCGGTATGGCCGTGGATGGCGTAATGCAGTTTGTTCTGTACTTTGGCGAAGAAGGCCTTGGTCGTCGGTGCGTCCTTGTTGTAATCCACGCTGGTGGCGTAGATGTCGGTGATCTTCTGGTAGAAGCGTCGCTCGCTGAGGCGGATCTCGCGGATTTCCGCCAGCAGCCGCTCGAAGTAGTCCTCGCCGAGGAAGTTGCCGTTCTCCATGCGCTGGCGATCCAGCACATAGCCCTTGATGGCGAACGCGCGCAGGACGCCGGTCGCCCACTGGCGGAACTGGGTGGCGCGTATGGAGTTGACCCGGTAGCCGACTGAGATGATGGCGTCGAGGTTGTAGAAGTCCACCGCCCGGGACACCTCCCGCTGGCCCTCCTGCTGAACTATCCGGAATTTCCGGATAGTTGCCTCAGGCGCGAGTTCCTGGCTGGCAAAGATGTTCTTCAGGTGCTCGCTGACGGTGCGCACATCCACCCCGAACAGTTCGGCCATCAGCTTCTGCGACAACCACAGGGTTTCGTCCTCATAGCGGGCCTCGATGCTCTGTTCGCCGGCCTGGCCAGTGAAGATCAGGAATTCGGCTGTGCTGTTGCGGATCAATTTTTTTCCATTCATCCCAAGTACCCCACGCAGTCATCACTTCGACCAGGCGTTCGACAGTGATTCGGCCTGCTTAAGCACCAGATCGACTGCAGCATCCTCCCCTACCGGCGGGTATTTCCATTTCTTCAGGGTACGCCGCACCAGAATCCTCAGCTTTGCTCGCACGCTCTCGCGCACCTGCCAGTCCACCGTGGTGCTGTTGCGAAGCTTCTCGGTGATCTCGACGGCGATCTTCTTCAAGGTCTCGTCACCCAGTTCGCGCACGGCGCTTTCGTTGTTGGCGAGGGCGTCGTAGAAGG
>JAFADB010000026.1 GCA_023425225.1 Pseudomonadota bacterium | reverse complement strand
CCCCATCTCCTGCAGCAGCTGCGGCGCCGGGTACACCTTGGCCAGCAGCCAGCGCAGGTAGCGCATGTCGACGTGGATGGCGCGCTTGTAGCGCGGGTCGTACCACCAGCTGGCGCTGACCGACTCCCAGTTGCTGTCGAAGTTCAGGCCGATCAGCTGCCCGTACGCATCCAGCACCGGCGAGCCGGAGTTGCCGCCGGTGGTGTCCAAGTTGGTGAGGAAATTCACCGGCTGGGTGGCCAGCTGCGGATCGGCGGTGCTGCCGAAATCGCCCTTGGCGATGGCGTCCAGCAGCGGCCTGGGCGCATCGAACGGCACCTGCCCGGTGTTCTTCTCGACGATGCCGGCCACCGTGGTCACCGGCGCGAACGCCACCGCGTCGCGCGGGGCCAGCGGCTCGACGCGGCCGTAGCTCACCCGCAGCGTGCCGTTGGCATCGGGATAGACCGCACGGCCCTGCTGGCCGCGCCAGGCGACCAGCGCGCGCATGTAGGCCGGACGCAGCCGCAGCAGCTCGCCGTCGCGGGTCTTGCGCTCGTCCTCCAGGCGCAGCTGCGCCGGCACCAGCGTGGCGGCCAGGGCGATCAGCGGATCGTCGGCCAGCGGCCGGCCCTCGCGCGCGGCGGCCAGCCGCGACAGGCGTTCGGATTCCTCGCCCAGCCGGGTGTCCGCATACAGCGCATCGAGCGCGGCGGCCAGCTGCGCCGGCGTGCGGCCGAAGGCGGCGTCGAACTCGGGCACGCGCTGCGCGTCGGGCAGCTGCTGGTAGCGGGCGAGCAGCGCGGTCAGCAGCGCCTTCTCCACCTGCGGCGCGTAGCGGCGCTGCACCTGCTTCAGCCGGCCCTCGATCAAGGCGAGGTCGCGCTGCTGGTAGCCGCTCTCGCGCTCGGCATCCGGCTTGCCCGATTCGATGCGCAGCCGCTCCAGCGTCAGCGCCGAGCCGAACAGCTGGCTCTGGGTGGCCGCCAGCGCCAGCAGCAGGTCGCGGTCGCCCAGCGCGGCACCGGCGGCGATCTCCTTGCGCAGCTGGGCGATGGCCTGCGCATCGGCGCCGCGCGTGGCCGCCAGCATCGCCGCCTCGTCCTGCCCGCGCAGGCGCACCGCGTCGCTGCGCTGCAGGCCTTCCAGCTCGCCGGCGGCGCGCTTGCGATTGTTCTTCAGCGACTGCAACTGCGAGGCGTAGCGCGTCCGCGCCTCGGCATCGGCCTTGCCCTGCGCCTCGATCACCTCGATCAGCGCATCGAACAGCTCCACCCGTTCGGGCAGCACGTGGCCGACCTGGGCCTCGAACTCGGCGGCGGTGCGGTGTCGGTAGGTGGTGCCCGGGTAGCCGGCGAGCATGGCGTAGTCGCCGGCCTTGGGGCCTTCGCTGGCGATCTGCAGGTGCGCCGGCGGCTGGTAGGGCACGTTGTCGGCGCTATAGGCCGCCGGCTTGCCGTCGCGGCCGACGTAGGCGCGCAGCAGGGTGAAATCGCCGCTGTGGCGCGGCCACATGAAGTTGTCGATCTCGTCGCCGTAGTTGCCGATCGCCCGCGGCGGCGCGTAGACCAGGCGCACGTCCTTCAGTTCGAGCTGGGCGATGCGATAGAAATCGGTGCCGTAGTACATGTTGGCGACGCTGCAGCGCACCTGCCCGTCGCGCTCGCACTCGGCGACGATGCGCTTGCTGGCCGCGTCCACCGCATCGAAGTAGGCGCGTCCACGCTTGCCGCGCGCATCGGCAAGCACCTGGTCGGTGACCTTGTCGAAGCCCACCGTCACCAGCACGCGGAAATCCGGGCTGGCCGGGCGCTCGTCGGCGCGGCCGGCGGCGACGAAGCCCTCGTCGATCAGGTTTTCCTTGGCGCTGGTGTTGTACTGGATCACGCCGTAGGCGACGTGGTGGTTGGTCAGCAGCAGGCCATCGGCCGAGACGAACGAACCGGTACCACCGCCGACCTTGACCACCGCGCTCAGCGGCGGCCGGGTGACGTCGGCCAGCTCGCCCGGATCGCCGCGGAAACCGGCCTGGCGCAGCGTGTCGGCCAGCTGCGGCAGCTGCGAGGGCATCCACATGCCCTCGTCGGCATGGGCGGAGGCGCTCAGGGCGAGGCCCAGCGCGAGCGAGGCGGCGAGACGGTTGCGGGAGGACATGGCGGACCTGCGATGGCGGCGAAAGCGAGGCCCGGGACACTAGCCGGGCCGGCGCGATCGTGCAACGTCGCGCGCGCATCCGCTGCCTGCCGGGGCGGCCTCTGGCATTTCACATCCGCCGGCACATCGGCCGGGCAAACCCGGTCACACAACCCCACATCCATCGCGGCACGCGCCGCGCGGCGCGGTAAAAACCGCAGTGCAGGGGGTTCTCTTGCCTTGGGGTACGCATCATGGAACGACGTCACCGACACACGCTGTGCATCGCGCTGGCCGGCCTGCTCGCCGCCGGCAACGGGTTCGCGCAATCGTCCACGGCCGATCCGGCACTGGACGCGCAGCTGCGCAACGAGGAAGCCCAGGTCCTGCCGCAGCGCCAGGCGTTCGCGCGCCTCTTCCGCCAGGCCTACGCCCGCTATCCCGCCATTCCCGCCGGAACGCTGGAATCGATCGCCTACGTGCAGACGCGCTGGCAGCACCTGCAGCCCGATCCGCTGCAGGACCAGCAGCACGCCCACAACCACATGCCGGCCGCCTGGGGCGTGATGGGCCTGTACGACGGCCAGGGTTTCGCCGACCAGGTGTCCGAGGCCGCGCAGCTGCTCGGCGTGCGCCCCCAGCAGGTGCGCGAGGACCCGCTCACCAACGTGCTGGCCGCCGCCGCGTTGCTCGATGCGCAGATCCGCCAGGACTTTCCCGCCAGCGGCCGGACCGGCCTGGCCGATACCTCGCTGTCGCCGTCGCTGGAGGACATCCGCCCGGCGCTGATGCGCTATGCCGGTTTCTCGCCGCGCACGGTCGCGCGTGCCGGAGGCAACATCGACGACTACGCGCGCAGCAGCTTCGCCTACGACGTGCTGCTGGCGCTGGACCGCGGCGTGGACGACCGCGGCATCGTCGTGCCCGAGCGGCCGGTGCAGTGGGAACGCGCCTTCGACGTGCAGCGGCTGATCCAGCTGCGCGCGCCGATGCTGCGGCTGGACGCCACGCGCGACCGCATCGAGGCCGACGGCATCGGCATCGACCCGGTCACCGAGACCCTGCAACGCAGCGGCGGCTCCAACCCGGACACGCTCGCCGCCCAGCAGGCGCAGCCGGCCACCGATGCGACCATCGCCAGCACCGACTACGGCCCGGCGATCTGGGACCCGGCCTCGTCCTCCAACTACAGCGGCTCGCGCAGCGCCGCCATCAGCGCGGTGACCATCCACACCGCGCAGGGCAGCTATGCCGGCACCATCTCGTGGTTCAAGAACGCCGCCGCCCAGGTCAGCGCGCACTACGTGATCCGCAGTTCCGACGGCCAGGTCACGCAGATGGTGCGCAACGCCCACACCGCCTGGCACGTGGGCAGCCACAACAGCTACACGCTGGGCATCGAGCACGAGGGCTACATCGCCAACAGCTCCTGGTACACCAGCGCGATGTACAACGCCTCGGCGGCGCTGGTTCGGCACTTCTGCGCCAGCTACAGCGCCATCTCCTGCGCCAGCGCCTACAACGGCGCGGCCAGCAGCGGCATCAACGTGCTGGCCACCAGCGTCAAGATCAAGGGCCACCAGCACTACAGCAACCAGACCCATACCGACCCCGGCATCTACTGGGACTGGAAGCGCTACTACACGCTGCTCAATCCCGGCAGCGGCGGTTCGGGCACCACCCGGGTGCTGGACAGCTTCGAGAGCAGCGTCGGCCACTTCAACACCAGCCCGACCTACTCGGGCAGCACCGCCGGCATCGGCAGCGGTTCGACCGCCACGCGGGTGTGCACCACCGCGCGCAACGGCAGCTGCTCGCTGCGGGTGCTGCTCAAGGACAACACCGCAAGCTCGGCGGCCTGGTCGGTGCGGCTGCTGTCGGGCACCGGCTCGCCATCGGCCAACACCTCGCTTGCGCGCGCCAACGGCAGCGTCGGCTTCTGGGTGTACCCGGCCGGCAGCGGCATGAGCGTGGCGGTGGGCATCGACGACAGCGACGGCACCGAACGTTCGGTCAGCCGCTCGCTGCCGGCCAACACCTGGACCTACGTGTCGTGGTCGCTCACCGATGCCGCGCAGTGGAACGCCTGGGCCGGCGGCAACGGCACGATCACCGCGGCCAACGTCACGCTGGACGCGATCTGGCTGTTCCGGGCGCAGACCGCGTACGACGTCAACGTCTACATCGACGACGTGCAGGTACGGAACTGAGCCCTTGCCGGCCGCACGTCCGGGCGACCGGGCGTGCGGCCGGCAGTACGCCGGTGTACGGGGTGACCAGGCGTACACTGCTAGACTTCGCCGCCCACCTCCGCACAGGGCGCGCCAGCTGTGGTGAACTCCACCGCCGCGCGGAGCACCCCTCCCTCCACTGCGAAGACTCCCGCCAACCCGGGATGGCCGCGCCTGCGCGTGCTGCTGCCGGTCCTGATGCTGGCCGGCGCCCTCGCCGCGATGGCCTGGGGCCAGTGGGTGGCGGACCACCGCCAGTACGAGGGCCTGCAGCACTATTCGCAGCGGCTGCTGGCACGCGCGGACGACATCGCCGACGAGGAGCGGCATGTCCTGCAGCAACTGCAGCGGCATCTCCAGACACCCTGTTCGGAAGACGATCTGGAGGAACTGCGCTTCCAGCTGTTCCAGGCACAGCACCTGCGCGATGTCGGACGCCTGCGCGACGGTGCGCTGGTCTGCAGTGCGATGTGGGGCCGGCTGGCGACTCCCTGGCCGCTGCCGCAATCCGATCGCCAGGCCGGCGGCACGCGCCTCTGGAAGTCGGTGGTCAACATCGGCGACGACCCGCGCATCGCCACCGACCTGACGGCGACCGGCGACGCCCTGGTCAGCACCGCGCCTTCGGTATTCGAAGGCTTCAGGCATCCGGGATCGGGCCTGCAGGCCGTGCTGCAGACCGACGATGCGACGCATGTCTTCCACCGCTTCGGCGATGCCGCTGGCCCGGCGCGGCGGTACGCGCTGCCGGGCGCCCAGCGCCTGCACCTGTGCAGCGGGCGCCACGACTTCTGCGTGGAGGCCAGCGCCAAGCGCCGGCTGGCGCTTCTTGCCGCGCCGGAAGTGGCCGGCACGCTGGCGTTGCTCGGCGCGCTGGCCGGCGCCAGCCTCGGCCTGGGCCTCGCCGCTTACCGTCGCCATCGCCACTCGCTGCCGAGCCAGCTGCGCCGGGAGCTGTCCGGCGCCAGCACCGAGCTGCAGCTGCGTTACCAGCCGCTGCGTCGGCTGTCCGACCGGCGGCTGGTCGGGGTGGAGGCGCTGTCGCGCTGGCACGACGAGGACGACAGCGAGGTCGCCCCGGACGTGTTCGTGCCGCTGGTGGAGCGGATGGGCATGGCCGGGCGGCTGTCGCGGCGGATCGTGCAACTGGCGCTGGAGGAGCTGCATCCGCGGCTGCGCGACGACAGCGGTTTCTACGTCAGCCTCAACCTGACCGCCGAGGACGTGCTCGACGACACGTTCCATCGCTTCCTGGACGCGCAGGTCACGCACTACGGCGTGGCCCCGCAACGCCTGGCGCTGGAGATCACCGAGCGCTCCACCGCCGGCCACGACGAGCTGTCAGCAGCGATCCATCGCCTGCGGGCACGCGGCTACCGGATCTACGTCGACGACTTCGGCACCGGCTATTCGACCCTGGCCTATCTCGCCGAACTGCCGGTGGATGCGATCAAGATCGACCGCATGTTCACCGGCGCGCTGGGCACCGGCTCGCCGATGGAGGAGATCTTCGCCCCGATCTGCGAACTGGCGCGGCGGCTGGGCCTGGTCCTGGTGGTGGAGGGCATCGAGCGCGAGGCGCAGGCCGCGCACGTGCTGCGGCTGGCCCCGGATGCGCTGGGACAGGGCTGGCTGCTGGGCAAGCCGATGCCGGCACGCGACCTGCCGCCGGCCTGAGCCGGCGGCCGACGCGACGGCCCCCCCCGTCCCGCTCCTACTTCTCCCGCCGCCAGTTCAACGAGCCGCGCGTCTCCACCGTGCTCGATTCCACTTCCACGTCGAAACCGCGGCGCAGCAGGTACTTGAGCGTGAGCACCGAGCCGCTGCCGACCATGGACACGCCGTAGCCGACGTAGAGCTTCGGCGACAGGTACTTGCCGAAGCCGACCACCGAGCCGCCCAGGGTGCTGGACTGGCTGACGCCGGCCTCGTCCAGGCCGAGCTTGGCGCCCAGCTGCGAGGCCACCAGGCCGCTGCCGGCCGACAGCGCGGCCGAGGCGGCGCTGACCTGCGCGCTCTCGTCGCTGCTGGCGGTGTTGAGGCTGCGCCCCAGTACCAGGTAGGCCAGCGCCTCGGACTGCGACATCGCCGGCTCGGACCAGACGTCGGCACGCGGCGATTCGGCGCGGCCGCTGACGTCGATGCCGGCGGTGACGTCGCCGATATTGCGTTCGGCGCGGATGTTGATGCGCGGGTCGGAGACGATGTTGTTGTTCCAGGTCAGCTGGCCGCGGGTGATGGTCAGGTCCTGGCCGTAGGCCTTGTAGCGGCCGCTGACGTCGAGGCCGCCATTGGCGGTCATCTCGCGCCCGGGCTGCGCGCGCACCTGCATCTGCCCGGCGAGCGCGCCCTTCAGGCCGAAGCCGCTCATCTTCACCTTCTCGCCCAGCGCCACGGCGATGTCCATGTCCAGCGGCGAGGCCGGCGCCACGTCCGGATCCACCGGGTCGAGCACCACCACGTCGTCGGACACCGAGGTGCCGCGGTCCAGCCGCTCCAGGTCGATGTCGGCCTCGGGCACGGTGACCTTGCCGCGCAGGCGCATGGTGTTGTTGACCAGGCCGAACTGCAGGTCCGGGTCGGCGATCACGCGCAGCTCGTGGGTGTTGTACACCAGCACGTTCTGCCCGCCGATGTTCAGCTGCAGCGGGGTGCCGTCGCCGTACCAGGACAGGCCGCCGTCCACGGTCAGGGTGCCGTCGCCGGACTTGGCCGAGGCGGTGATCCTGGCCGAACCGTCCGGCTGGGCGTCGAAGCGGCCCTTGCCCTCGCTCACCACCAGGCCCATCGACGGATACTCGGCGGTGAAACCGCTCAGGGTGGCATCGCCGCCGAGCAACGGCTGCGAGCGGGTGCCGCGCAGGCTGACGTGGCCTTCGATCAGCCCCTGCGGGCGGTCGATGTCGGCCACGAACAGCTCCAGCCAGTACAGCCGCGAGATGTTCATGTACAGCTCGCCGTTGAGCGGGGCGTAGGGGTCCCAGCCGGTATCGAACTTGGCGTCGATGAAGCCGTTGCCCTGGAAGCCGACGCCGAGGTGGGCGTTGATGTGCTGCGGATCGAACGTCGCGTTGATGCTGAACTGGTCGTAGCGGACCAGCTCGCCGCGGTTGGGATTGCCCAGGTTCACCGCGTCGGGACGCTCGCCCAGGCGCACGCCGCCTTCCTTGGAGGCCATGCGGAAGCCGCCTTCCCAGGCATTGCCACGCGGCTTGAGGCTGCCCTCCAGCGAGACCTCGCCGCGCAGCGTGATCGGGCGGCCGCTCTGCGCCGGCAGCCACGGCTGCACCAGCGTCAGCGGCAGGCTGTCGGCATGCAGCGCCAGGCCCTCGCGCGGCCAGTTGGCGCTTACGCACAGGGCGCCGCCGCCGGTCGCGGCCAGGCAGGCCTCGGACAGGGTGAAGGCCGGGCCATTGGCCGAGAACTGCGCCGGCTGCCGCAGCGCCCAGGCATCGCCCTTGGACGGGGCGATGCGCAGGCTGGCCAGCTCGCCCTGCCAGCGCGTGCCGCTGCGGCGTGCGCTGCCCTGCAGCGCCAGCGCCGCCATCGGGTTGTTCGCCTCCGCGTCCAGCTCCAGGTCCTCCACCGCGCCGCGCGCCTGCACGCGCACGCTGTCGAGCACCGTGCCGACGTCGATCGCGGTGCCGCGCAGCGCCAGGTCGCCGCCGCGGCCGCGCCACGGCAGGCGGCCGCGCAGTTCGATGCTTTCGGCGCTCCAGTCGTTCCAGCGCAGGCCGCTGCCGGACAGGTCGGCGGCGATGTCGGGGGCGTCGCGGCGGCCGGTGACCTGCACGCTGCCGCTCAGGCTGCCGCTGCTGCCGGGCAGCAGGTCGTCCAGCTGCAGCGGCTGCAGCCGCGCGTCGATGTCCAGGCGGTCGCCGACCTTGCCGTGGGCGGCGACCTGGCTGCTGCCCAGCGCCAGGTCCAGCTGGCCCTCGCCCTGGTCGCCCTGCAGCGCGAAGCGGCCCTTGGCGTCGAGCCGGCGCTGGCGCAGTTGGCCGCTGAGCGAGGCGATTTCGGCGGTCGCCTGGTAGCCCGGCGACACCCCGCCGGCCGGCGCCGGCAGCTGCTCGCCCTTGGAGGCGAGGGTGCCGGACAGGTTGCCGTTCCAGCCGGGAACGAAGTAGCCCGGGTCGAACCTGGCCAGCACCGCCTGCACGTCCCAGCCCAGCTGCGGCTGCCAGGCGACCTGGCCGGTGACCTTCAGCGAACCGCCCGGCGTGGTGGCCTCCACCTGCCGCAGTTCGGCATGGCGCTCGTCGCCGCGGCTGTCGAACACCAGCGTGGCCTGGCCGCCGTCGCGCTCGACCTGCGCCCGCCCGATCGCGGCCCAGGCCTTGAGCGTGCCGGCCACGCCCAGCCGCGCCTCCACCAGTTCCACCGGCAGCGATTGCGCCCCGGGCGTGGCCGGGTCCGGCGCCGGCGCGAACTTCAGCCCGTTGGCATTGACCGCGAAGCGGAAGCTGGCGTTGTCCATGTCGCTGAAGTCGGCGCGGCCGCGCAGTTCGGTGCGGCCGTCGAAGGCGTCGATCACCAGCGGCTCGACGGTGAGCACCTGGTCGGCCAGGATGACGTGCGAGGGCTGCAGCGTCACGGCCAGGTCGTCGCCCTGGCTGAGCGTGCCCTGCAGGCGGGCGTCGCCGCCCTTGCCGGTGGCGGTGAAGTCGAACGCCAGCGGTTCGGACGCCGGCGCGGCGGCGCCGTCGGCCGGCGGCAGCAGCAGCGACAGGTCCAGCGCCTCGCTGCTGGCGGTCAGTTCCCAGCTCGGATCGTCACGCCCGCTCAGCACCAGGTCGGCATGCAGCGGCGCCGGCGCGCGGCCGGCTACGGCCACCCGCATCCGCGCCAGGTCGCCGCGGGCGACCAGCCCGACGCTGGCCGGGGTGCGCCCGCGCGGCGCCGGCAGCACCGCGGTGGCGGTCAGGTCGGTGGCGTAGTCGCTGCCGGGCAGGTAGCGGCCGTCGACGCGGAAGTCGCCGCGGTCGGTGGCGGCCACCAGCTGCTGCACGCGCAGCTCGCCGTTGGCCACCTCGACGCCGCCGCGGATCCGGCGGATGTCGATCACCGGCTGCTGCAGCTGGGTGATGCGCAGGTTGTCGACGACGATGCTGTCGGCCTGCAGCGCCAGCGGCGTGGCAATCTGCGGCAGCGAGCCGGGCCAGCTCGGCATCTTGAACGGCTCGTCGCTCTTGCCCAGTTCGAGCGTGGCGCCGCTCAGTTCCAGCGCGTCCAGCCGCAGCTTGCGGCCCAGCAGCGGGCGGATGTCCGGGTCCAGATGGACGCGTTCGGCGGTGAAGTGGATCTCCTGGTAGCGGAAATCGACGTTGCGCAGGGTCAGCGGCCCGGCCACCGGCCCGTCGACCTCGCTCCAGGTGAACGAGGCACCGGCGGGCAGGCGCGCCACCACCTGCGCCAGCAGCACATCGCGCCCGGCCACGGTCTGCAGCAGCCAGTAGAGCAACAGCAACAGCAGCAGGACCAGTCCCAGCACGCCCAGCCCCGAGCCCAGCCAGAAGCCGCGGCGCCGGTAGAAGCGCGGGCGCGGTGGCGGCGGTGCGGCGGACGGCGCGCTCACAGGTTGACTCCGATGTTGAGGTACAGCTGGAACTGCGAGTCGGGATCGTTCAGGCCGTGGGCGACGTCGATGCGCACCGGCCCCACCGGCGAGCGCCAGCGCATGCCCACGCCGACGCCGGTATGCCAGTCGGGGGTGTCGTCGAAGGCGCTGCCGCTGTCGACGAACACCGCCGCGCCCCACGGCCCGCCGCCGAAGTAGTGCTCGAACTCGGCGCTGCCGGTGACCACGTGCTTGGCGCCGAGCGCGTAGCGGTCCGGCGCCGGGGTGCGCGGGCCGACCTCGCGGAAGGCGTAGCCGCGGATGCTGTCGTCGCCGCCGGCGAAGAAGCGCAGGCTCGGCGGCATCGCCACCAGGTCGCCGGTCCAGGTGGTGCCGCCCTCGCCGCGCAGGATCAGCCGGCCATTCTCGCCGGCCGGCAGGAACCAGCGCAGCTTGCCCGAACCCTGCAGGAAGCTGGTGTCCGAGCCGGCGCCTTCCACGCCGCCGCGCATCATCACGTTGATGGCCACGCCACTGCGCGGGAAGATGCGGTCGTCGACGTTGACGTAGTCGGCCTCCAGCTGCGGGTACACCAGCGAGGAGGTCTGGTAGAGCGAGCCTTCGAAATCGTCGCCGGAGCTGTAGCGCCAGCGCTCGCGCAGGAAGTTGATCGAGGCCACCGCGCTCCAGTGCTCGTTGATCTGGCCGCTGCGCGCGGCGCTGACCTTGACGTTGCGCAGGTCGATGTAGTCGGTCTGCTCGTCGTACAGGCGGCCGGTGAAGGCGTACCAGCCGTCGAGCCAGCGGAAGGCGGGGATGCGGTAGGTGGTGCTGAGCGACTTGCGCTTCTGCGCGTAGTCGAGCTGGGTATTGAGCTTGTGGCCGCGGTTGTTGACGTAGCGCCGCTCCACGCCGCCGCGCACGCCGGCGCCGCTCTCGCTGCCGTAGCTCAGGCCGGCGGTGTAGATGGTGCGCTTGGCGCGCTCGAGCCTGACGTCGATCGGCACCCGGCCCTGCTCGTCGGCCTCCTCGGGCTTGGGCTGGATGTCGATGGTGCTGAAGTAGTCGAGCTTGGTCAGCGACTCGCGCAGGCGGTCCAGCCTGCCCTCGTGGTAGTAGCTGCCTTCCTTCCAGTACACCAGCGGATCGAGCAGCTTCTCGCGGAAGTAGTCCTGGTGGAAGCGCACCGGCCCCATGTCGTAGCGGCGGCCGCTGTCCCAGCCCAGCTCGATGTCGGCGGCATGCTCGGCGCGGGTGATCTCCACCTTGCGCTGGGTGAAATCGGCATCGAAGTAGCCGCGCTCGGCCAGGCGGCGGGTGATGGTGACCTTGCTGGCCTCATAGGTGGTGTGGTCGAAGATGTCGCCGGGCCGGGGCCTGAACGCCTTGATGTCGGCCTGCAGGTAGCGGTCCTCGGTCGCCCAGCCCTCCATCTCGACGTGCGATTCGCGCACCCGCACCGGCTCGCCCTTGTCCACGTGGATGGTCACGGTCAGGTGGTCGTCGCTGCGCGGCGCCTCCACGGTGATGGTGGGCGAGTAGTAGCCGAACGGCTCCAGCGCCTCGCGCGCCTGCCGCTGCGCCTGGCTCAGCAGGTATTCCAGGCGGGACTCGCCCTGTTCCTTGCCGATGGCCTGGTACAGCGACAGCGAGACCTCGATGTTCTCGATCATCGCGGCCTCGTCGTCGCGGTCCAGACCGGTGATCTGCACTTTGTCGATGGTGCCGCGGGCGTGGGCGATACCGGCACAGGAAAGCAGCGTGGCGGCTGCGAGAAGGGGGACGAGTCGCATGCCACCAGAATACCGACACCGTGTGTGAAGCTGTTAACTACGCGTGCACGGAAGCGTGCGACGGCGGGGCGTGCCCCTCTCTACGGCCTGTCTCCGCGAAGCAGGAAATCTCCCTACCCCCGCTTGCGGGGAAAGGAGAATCCGGAAAATCCGGATGATGGAGAGATACAACCTACCGCCTGGGTGGGGGCTGGGCGCCTGCGGCGCCCCCATCCGCCTTCGGCACCTTCCCCCGCTTGCGGGGGAAGGGACAGCCAAAGCCGCGGCGCCTACGAGGACAGCTGCTCCAGCGCGGCCACGCAGTCCAGGCGGTCGCCCAGGCGCTTGAGCAGGGCCAGGCGGTTGCCGCGCACGGCCGCGTCGTCGGCGTTGACCAGCACCTGCTCGAAGAACGCGTCCACCTGCGGCCGCAGCCGCGCCAGGTAGGCCAGCGCCTCGACGTAGTC
>JAFADB010000311.1 GCA_023425225.1 Pseudomonadota bacterium | reverse complement strand
CTTTTTCGTTTCGTCAACACCTCGTTTCGAGGTCTTTCCGAATCCCTTCGCCGTGCCGCCCAGAGGCGTTCCGTCGAAGTGAGCCGCCCATTGTAGCCGGCTTTTCCTGCCCGTCAATACCCAATCTCCCGGGTGGTGACGCTTGCCAGTTTCGTTGCGGGGCCTTGCGGCGCGCAGCTCGTTGGCGAGGCCGCGCAGTCTATACCCTTGGCTGAATACGTCAACACATTTTTTTCGCCGCGCATCCGCTGGCGCTCGGCCGTGCCGCTGCGGCGCATGTGTCGTGCATGCACAACGTGCAAGACAGTGGCTGCGGCCATGTCTGTTCGATGCGGGCGAAGTCCGGCAATGGCGTGCGCACCGCTTCGGCGAGAATGCCGGACGACACTTCCCCACGAGCACCTCCATGTCGGCTTCCCCCGCGCGTCCTTCGCTGCTGCACGACCTCTCGCTGCCTGCGGTGATCGCGGGCTTCGTCACCGTGCTGGTGGGCTTTGCCAGCTCGGCGGTGATCGTGTTCGAGGCGGCCAGGACGATGGGCGCTTCGCAGGCGCAGATCGGCTCGTGGATGTGGGCGCTGGGCCTCGGCATGGGAGTGACCTGCATCGGGCTGTCGCTGCGCTACCGGGTACCGGTGGTGACGGCGTGGTCCACGCCCGGCGCGGCGATGCTGATCGGCAGCGGCAGCGCCGGCATCGCGCTGTCCGATGCGATCGGTGCGTTCGTGCTGGCGGCCGTGCTCGGTGCGCTGGCCGGCTTCTCCGGCATCTTCGAGAAGGCGATACGGCGCATTCCGGTATCGCTGGCCTCGGGCATGCTGGCCGGCGTGCTGCTGCGCTTCGGGCTGGACGTGTTCGTGTCGATGCAGACGCAGCTGGGCATGGCGCTGGCGATGTTCGCCACCTACCTGGGGTGCCGCCGGCTGCTGCCGCGCTATGCGGTGATCGCGACGCTGGCGGTGGGCATCGCCATCGCCGCGGGCAAGGGACTGATGCACTTCGAGGGCGTGGACCTGCAGCTGGCCACGCCGATGTGGGTGACGCCGACGCTGTCGTGGCAGGCGCTGTTCGGCATCGCGCTGCCGTTGTTGCTGGTGACGATGGCCTCGCAGAACCTGCCGGGCGTGGCGGTGATCCGCGCCAGCGGCTACGACACGCCTGTGTCGCCGACGATCGGCTGGATCGGCGTGGTGAACGCGCTGCTGGCGCCGTTCGGCGCCTATGCGCTGAACCTGGCGGCGATCACCGCGGCGATCTGCATGGGCCGCGAGGCCAGCGAGGATCCCGCGCGGCGCTACGTGGCCGCGGTCAGTGCCGGGGTGTTCTACCTGGTGGTGGGGCTGTTCGGGGCGACGGTGGCGGCGGTGTTCGCCGCGTTCCCACGCGAGCTGGTGATGGCGATCGCCGGCATCGCGCTGCTGGGCACGATCGGCAACAGCCTGGCGACGGCGCTGAAGGAGGAACGCGAGCGCGAGCCGGCGCTGATCGCGTTCCTGGTGACCGCTTCGGGGCTGACGCTGGGTGGGGTCGGCTCGGCGTTCTGGGGCCTGTTGGCCGGTTCGCTGACGCTGCTGATCTGGCGGCAGCGGCGCTAGCGCGTTTTCGAGTCAAGCGTTTCCAGAAGAGCCGATCTCGTCGCTCCCTGCGCAGGCCGGATTGCAGCGATCTGCACGAAAGGCACTGGGTCCCCGCCTGCGCGGGGACGACGGGTTCAGGTTTCCCGGGCAGAGGCACTGCCGCTTCTGACGGCTGTTCGGTCCGAGTTTCCGACTGCAGCAAGTGCCCGCACCAGGCCGGATCAGCGCAGCGGCAGGACCTCGAAGCTCTGCTTGAGCACATGCGTCTTGCCGGGCGCGAGCACCACCACGTCGGGTCCGGCGTTGGCCGCCTCCAGGCAGACGTAGTGGCGCCAGCCGTCGCCGACGTCGGCCATGCCGCGGCCGCCCTGCTCGCCCGGGTTCCAGGCCACCAGCGATCGGCTGCCCTCGGTGAGGATGCGGATGCGGCGGCCGAGCACCGGATCGACGAGCGTGTAGTCGCCACCGGCACCGGTGTAGATGCGGTCGCTGCGGCCGGGGTCGCGCGGTTCGCGCAGGCTCCAGTCGCCATGCTGGCGGTGGGCGCTGGCGTAGTTCTCGAACTTGTCCAGGTAGTCGAGCCCGTCCAGGCCGGTGGCGCTGGCCTGCAGGGCGTCGCCGACCCGGAAGTAGTTGTGTAGCGCCTGGGTGAAGGCGACTTCGGTGGCGCCCTCGTTGCGGGTTTCCAGCCGCTGTTCGAGGGTGCGGCCAATGCGCACGGTCATGCGCAGCGACAATGCCGGCTGGTCGAGCGGCGGCGGCGCCAGCACCAGGGTGACGGTGCCGTCGCCATCGCGCTGTGCATCGAGCAGGCGCCACGGCAGCGTGCGCACGAAGCCGTGCGCGGGCACGTCCTCGGCCTGTCCCTGGCGGCCGAAGTACGGCCAGCACACGGGGGTGCCGCCGCGGATCGGCGTGGGCGGCTGTTTGGCCAATGGCGACAGCCACAGCACGTCTTCGCTGCCGGCCGGCACGAAGGACAACAGTTGGCCGCCGAACAGGCTGATGGCTGCGGTGGAGTGCGGCGTGCTGACCAGCAGCGAGGGGAAACCGTGGAAATCGCCTGTGGCCAGGCCTTCGATATCGGGCATCTTGCTGTTCCGTGAAACGGTGGAGTGAAGGAGCGCGGGGTAGTTGCCGGGCAACTTGAAGCGCGTGGGCACAGGAAGCGGCGGCGGCGTAGTGGCCGGCGCATCGCGCAGGGCCTGGAGGATGCGGCGGCCGGCGCGACCGTCGGCCGGCTGCAGGCCCAGGCGCTGCTGCTCGGCCTGGATCGCGCGGCGGCTGGCGCTGCCGATGAGGCCGTCGGCCTGGCCGATGTCGTGGCCGCGGGCGAGCAGCAGGGTCTGCAGTTCGCGGCGCTGCGCGCGGCCCAGGCCAGGATCGTCGGTGGGCCACGGCGTGGCCAGCCCGTTGTCGCCGCGCAGGCGGTCGGACAGGGTGGCGATCGCCAGCGCGTAGCTCTCGGCAGCGTTGTAGGCGTAGATCGCGTCGTAGTTGCGGAACACCAGAAGCGCCGGACCGGTGGCGCCGGCCGGCAGCAGCAGCGCGGCGGCGGCATCGGCCGGGAGCGATGGCGTCGCGACGGCGCTGCCGTCCAGCCGGCGCACGCCGCGCGCGTTCCATTCGGACAGCGGCCGGCGCTTGGTGCGCCCGGCCAGCGCGGGATCGAAGCCGGCCGGCAGCTTCACCTCCACGCCCCACGGCTGGCCGCTGCGCCAGCCGGCGCGCTTGAGATAGTTGGCGGTGGAGGCGAGCGCGTCGGGGATGCTGGCGACCAGGTCGCGGCGACCGTCGCCGTCGCCGTCCACGGCGATGCGGGCGTAGGTCGAGGGCATGAACTGGGTGTGGCCGAAGGCGCCGGCCCAGGAGCCGGTGAGGCCGTCGGCCTGCACGTCGCCGGATTGCAGCAGCTTGAGCAGGGCGATGAACTCGCCGCGGAAGAACGGCTGGCGGCGGCCTGCGCACGAGAGCGTGGCCAGCGAGGTCAGCAGCGGGCGCTTGCCGAACACGCGGCCGTAGTCGCTCTCCACGCCCCAGACCGCGACAACGGTGGCCGGATCCACACCGTACTCCGAGGCGACGCGTTGCAGCAGTTCGCGGTGCCTGGCGAGCATGGCGCGGCCGTCGGCCACGCGTTCCTCGTCGACCAGCGCGGCCAGGTAATCCCAGATCGGGGTGGTGAACTCGGGTTGCGCGTCGAGCAGCGGCAGTACGCCCGGATCCGGCTGCAGGCCGGCGGTGAAGCGGGCGAAGCTGGCCGCCTGCACGCCCTGCGCCGCGGCCGCCTCGCGCAGGCCGGCCAGGCAGCGGTCGAACGCGACATCCTGGGCGGAGGCGGCGAAGCTGGAGATGCCGGCGAACAGCAGCAGCGTGCAAGCCATCCGGGCTGGCGCCATACCGGTCGGCGGGCGCAGGCGCGGGCGGGCGCTAACCGCCATCGAGGATCCGCGCCCGCCGCCGGGCGTATTCGGCGTCGTCGATCAGGCCCTGGTCATGCTGCTCGGATACCTGCCGGAGCCGCTTCTCGACCGCGCCGGAACGGTCCGGACCACGCTCGCGACGCGAATTGCGCCAGATGAACCATGCCAGCAGCGCCACCAGCAGCAGCGGCAATGCCACCATCGCGAAGGGCCACAGCATCACCATGAGCTGCGGCAACACGACCTGCGGACCTTCCGCGCTTTGCATGGGCTCTCCCGATATTCCGGCGAGGACTTCGCCGGACCCGATGTTAGAGCACCCGGCCAAAGGCCGTCGTCCGCGAGCAGTTCAGGCAGACGCTGCTCAGCGCGCGTCGAGGTAGTACCAGCATCCGTCCTCGCGCACGAAGCGGCTGTGCTCGACCATGCGCACGGCGCGCCCGCCGCCGATGCGGTAGCGGGCGACGAACACCACCTCGGCGCTGTCGCTGCCGGTGGTCTCGTGCCGTTGCACCTCCAGGCCCAGCCAGGCGGTGCGGGCACCGGGCGCCTCGTCCAGCCCCAGCTGCGCCGGGCGCGTGGACGGATGCCAGCTGGCCAGCAGGTAGGCGGCATCGTGGCGCACGTAGGCGCTGTAGCGGGCGCGCATCAGCGACTCGGCATCGGGCGCCGGCGCACCGGCGTGGTAGCGGCCACAGCACTGCGCGTAGTCGCGCGGCAGGCCGCAGGGGCAGGGATCGGTCTGGCGTGGCTTCATCGCGGCATTGTCGCCGCCGATGCCGGTGGCTGTCTTGCCAGGTCGGCGGCCAGGCTTTGCATGCGGCGGCAGGCGCCTCAGCGACGGTGGTTGCCGGCCTCGATGAAGCGCAGGAATTCGTGGCGGGTACGCGCGTCCTCGCGGAAGCTGCCGAGCATCTTGGAGGTGACCATGCTGACGCCGCGCTTGTGGATGCCGCGGGTGGTCATGCACTCGTGCGCGCCCTCGACCACCACGCCCACACCCAGCGGCTGCAGCACATCCTGGATGCACTGGGCGATCTGCGCGGTCATCTTCTCCTGCACCTGGAAGCGGCGCGCGTAGGCTTCCACCACCCGCGCCAGCTTGCTGATGCCCACCACCTTGCCGTCGGGCAGGTAGCCGACATGGACCTTGCCGATGATCGGCGCCATGTGGTGTTCGCAGTGGCTTTCGTACTCGATGTCGCGCAGCACGATCAGCTCGTCGTAGCCGGCCACCTCCTCGAAGGTGCGCTCGAGGTATTCGCGCGGATCCTCGCGGTAGCCGCTGAACCAGTCGCCGTAGGCCTCGGCGACGCGGCGCGGGGTGTCGAGCAGGCCCTCGCGCGCCGGGTCCTCGCCGGCCCAGCGCAGCAGCGTGCGCACGGCGTCCTCGGCTTGCGCCTGGGTGACGGGAGGCTTGGAAGAATCGGACTGGCTCATGGTGCGCGTTGCGGACACGTAGGGGCGAGCATGGTACTCGCTCATGCCGGGCGCTGCGCCGGAGCGGGCGCCGCGTCGGGGCGCGCGAGGCCCGGATGCCGCACTGCCCGGGCGGTCACGCCTTGCCTGTCGAATCCTGCATCCACCAATGATCGGCCCCGCCATGCCACCTCGACGCGGCAACGGCGCGGGCATGCCGGGGAGGCGATGCCGCTGGCCGGACTCCCGGACGGACGTCCCGGCTTCACCGCTCCGCGTCCGCCTCCGCCTCGGCCTGCGTCGCCAGCGGCCGCACGTACTGCAGCAGGCTGGCGAGGGTCTTGCCCGGTTCCTCCCACGGCATCATGTGCGCCGAGCGCTCGAACCACACGCCCTGCTTGTAGGGCGCGCGCACCTGGGCCAGCCAGTCGGCCGTGGGTTGCGAGGGCGTGGTGTGGTCGTGGCGGCCCATGAACATCACCACCGGGATCGGGAAGTCGCGCACGCCGCGGAAATCGACCTGCAGGAACTCGTCCAGCAGTCGACCCAGGGTGAACAGGCTGCCGGCGTCGATGGCGCGGATGTCGTCGGCGTCGTAGTCCGGCGACAGCTTCGGCCCGTCGAAGAAATATGCCGAGTTGTCGCGGTACGCGCTCAACCCGCCGTAGTACTGCGGCCACTTGCGGGCGATGACGATGCGCTCGCGGGTGACCGGCTTGTCGCCCGGATATGGGGCGATGGACTCCATCTCCTTCACCGCCTCGGCATTGCCGTGCGCGCGCGCCTGCGCCAGGCCGTAGTCGAAGCTCAGCTTCTCGTTGCTGCGCACGTCGATGACCTGGCCGATGCCGACGTAGGCGCTGAACAGGTCCGGCCGCTGCAGCGCGGCGTTCATCGCCACCACCGTGCCCCAGCTGTGTGCCATCAGCACCAGCTTGTCCTTGTGGTAGCGCGTGCGCAGGTACTGCGCCAGTTCGATGGCGTCGTCCACGTAGCGCTGGATGTGCAGGGTGTCGGCCACCGCCTCGGGCGGATTGAGGCGGAAGGTGCGCCCGGCGCCGCGCTGGTCGTAGTTGACCACGGTGAAGTATTCCTCCAGCGGGCGCTGGAACTGCCACAGCGTGGGGATCACCGGCAAGGCGGGGCCGCCGTGGATGAACAGTACCATCGGGTTGTCGCGGTCCTGGCCGCGCACGTTGATCCATTGCTGGATGCCGCCGATGGGTGCGGCATAGGCCTCCTGCACGCCCTGCGGTGCCACGATCCGGTCCAGATCGGCGATGACCCGGCGTGCCGGCGCGTCGGCCGATGGATCCTCACCCTTTTCCTGCGCCACGACGGCCATCGGCCACAGCGCCCAAGCCAGCAAGCATGCGAAACGCCACATCGCCACGCCCTCTCGCGAAACACATGGGCATTCTGGGCGAGGCGCGACGCGGCGGCATGGGCCGAAGGTCCCGGCCGGCGGCATGGGCATCACGCATCCGGCCGCGCCGCGGCGATCGGATCACACCAGCGAAGTGGCGTTCTCCAGCACGTAGTCGCAGGCCTTGTCCTTGAGCTTGTCGGATACCGAATCGAGGTTGAAGCTCTTGCCGTCGCTGCCCTGCAACAGGCCCTGCAGGCCGCTCTGGTAGCCGGTGTCCTGTTCGACCTGCGCCTGGTCGCCGAGCCCGTACTTCGACATCAGCTTGTCCTTGACCGTGGCCACCGCCCCGCCGGACAGGTACTTGCGCTTGACGCAGTACTCCAGCACCCCGGCGGCATTGCCGGCGGTGTCGCCGCCGACGGCCGGCAGCGACAGTCCACCCAGGGCACCCAGGCCGCTGGAGGCTTCGGGCGTGGCGCTCGACTGCGACTTGGAACCCAGGGTCTTGCCCAGGCTCTTCAGATCAACCGCGGAAGCGGAGGTAGCCAGGACCAGCAGGCCGGCTCCGGCCAGGATGCGCAACGACAACGACATGGGGGTTCTCCTGCAGCGACGAGGGAAGGCAAGCGGACGCACCGGATGCCGGACCACGATGATAGCCGCGTACGGCCATCGCCCACTGCCGCCGGCCATTAGCCTGGATGGCCCCGCCACCAGCGGCTACCTAGTCCGCCGCCTCCGGTGCGGCGAGCGACTTGCCGTACATGCCCGAGCGGTCGAAGCAGCAGGCGCGGCGCTTGCCGGCGGCGAGCATGTCGCAGGCGGTGGCGATGCGCTTCGTCCGCGTCTCGGCCTTCTTGCCCGAGGTGATCCAGAAGATCCAGTCGCGCCGCGCCACCGCGGTGATGTCATCCCACGTCGCGCGGGCGGCCGGATGGGCGGCCAGCGCCTTGCCGATGTCCGCCGGTACCGCGGGTTCCGGCTCCTGCGCCACCGCTGCGATCTCCAGCGCAGCCGTATCGCCGGCGGCGATCCCGGCGGCCTCGCGCAGCGCCTTGTCGACCTTGAGCCAGTGGCCGCCCTGTCCGTCCGGCGCCAGCGTGGCCTGGAACGGCTGGCCGGCGAGCGTGCCGTCCACGGTGACCATGCCGCGCGCCGGCAACTTCGCGCTCGCCTGCGCCGGCAGCACGAGAAACGTCCAGGCCGCATCCTTCGGCGCCGCCGGCCGCAGCAGCCTCGCCTCGAAACGGATTTTTCCGCCGGCCTTGCCCATGCCGCGGACGATAGCACTGCCATGCCGTCGCTCCTGCCGGCCCGCAACACACGGCCGTCGTTCGACACCAAGCGGGGTTAACTGAAACCGTTCCCATACCCGCTAGACTTGCCGGCGGTGATCCCCGAATCCGTACCATGTCCCCCACCAAGCAAGACGCGCACACGCTGATCGATGCGCTGCCCGAGGCCGCCGGCTGGGACGACGTGGTGCGCGTCGTGGACGATGCCCGGTTCCGCGCCGCGGTCCGGGAAGGGATCGAGGCCGCGGACCGGGGCGCGTTCGCCGGCCCGGAGCGGGTGAAGGCGATGTTCGCCAAATGGGGCATCGATGTTGCGACGTGAGTGGACCGTCACCGCCGCCAACCAGTTCGAACACGCCCAGGATCGCTACCACACCCTCAGTCCGGTCGCGGCCGCGGCGATGGCCCGGCGGGTTCTGCAGGCCACGCGCAGGCTGGGCGATCAGCCGGGGCTGGGACGACCGGGCCCGGAGCCCGGGACGCGGGAGTGGGAGGTCGACCAGACGCCGTACCTGCTGGTGTACCGCGTGCAGGGCGATGCGCTGCAGCTGCTGCACGTCCAGGCCCATGACTGGGTATACAGGGCCGAGCCCACGATCGAACGCCTGGAGCCGTGGCTCGCCGCGCTGATCAGCCTGTTGCTGCACCTGCTGATGGTGTTCGCCCTGCTGTTCGCCTCCAAGCCCACCATCACCTCGCCGCAGGGCACCGCCAGCGGCGGCAGGATGAAGGTGGATTTCATCGGCGAGACCTCCCAGCCCGAACAACCCGCGCCGCCGAGTCCGCCGCCAACGCCCGCGGCCTCGCCGGTGCAGTCCACGCTGGTCGAGCACGCCAAGAATCCGCTGCCGCCCGAGGCAGCCCCGAGGCCCGACCGGGTGGTGCCGCCGCGCCCCACCCGGCCCGAGCAGCGCCCGAGCACGCCCCAGCCGCCCGCTCCCGCCCCGCGCCGCCCCGAAACCTGGACCGGCCGGCCGCCAGGCATGATCGAGCAGGACATCGGCGCCGCGGACGACGGCCAGGCCGACACTTCCACCATCAGCCAGGGCTACCGCAACGACCGCCGCAGCGCCGAACCCAGCATGGAAGTGGGCGGCTACCAGGTCTATTACGACCTGCGCAGCCAGACCCAGCTGCGCGCGTGGAAGGAACAGGGCATGGAGGAAATCGCCATCATCCTGCCCGGCACCCAGTACCGCATGGTCTGCCCGCTGCAAATCGCGCTGGACCGCGGCTCCGGCAAGTGCCGCATGCTGCCGCCGGACTCGCCGGAACTGCAGGCCATCGGCGATGCCCGCGAGGTCATCAACATGATGGAGGTCTACCGGCGCGGCGAACCGGTCTGGCGCGGACCGGGACCGTATCGCTGATCCGGGCGCAAGCGCAGCGGGTTGAGCGATGGGGTATCCGCACGGATCCCGGAGCGAGGCGGCTTGGAGGCCTCCCGCCAGCCATCGCTGCACGGCATCCGCTCACGTGCGACGCGCCCTCCCGCGGGCGCTCGAGAACTGCACGCTGATCCCTGTTTCCGCAGCCCGCGCTGGTTCAGACGCTTGCGCGGTTCGAGGCCCTGCGATTCACGGCACCGGGCTGGCAGCGTCTCAGGGAGCCACGAGCGCGACCGCCGCTTCGGTCGTCAGCAGGCGGAAGGTGAAGCTCTCCTGCAGGTACAGCTCGACCTCGGTCTCGGAGTGGCCCAGGTAGCCGATGGACAGGTCCTGGCCGATGTCCAGCTCGAAGTCGCCGCCGC
>JAFADB010000308.1 GCA_023425225.1 Pseudomonadota bacterium | reverse complement strand
CTCGGCCCGGTCTAGGTCCGGCGCAGGTAGTCGACGAACTCGAAGGCGAATGGATGCCGCTCATCGGCCGCATGCGGCTGCCGCTGCGTCGCCTGCCACTGCCCGGGAACGAGCGCGGGGAAATGTGCATCGGCTCCCTCCACGACGGTATCGACATGGGTCAGGTGCAGGACATCGGCCTGCGGCAGCGCCAGCGCGTAGACCTCGCCACCACCGATCACGCACAGTTCCAGTGCCCCGGCCTGGGTGGCCAGCGCCATTGCCTGCGGCAGCGACGCCACCGCCTGCATGCCGTCGAACGGCACCCGGCCCGAGCGGGTGAGCACCAGGTTGAGCCGCCCCGGCAGCGCCCGCCCCAGCGATTCGGCCGTCCTGCGCCCCATCAGCACCGGCTTGCCCAGGGTCAAGGCCTTGAACCGCTTCAGGTCGTCGGGCAGGCGCCACGGCAGGCCGTTGTCGCGGCCGATGCCGCCATCGCGGTCGAGCGCGGCGATCAGCGACAGCTTCATGCCCGGCTCAGACCGCCACCGGCGCCTTGATCGCCGGGTGCGGGTCGTAGCCTTCGATGGCGATGTCGTCGTAGGCGAAGGCGAACAGGTCCGTCACCTCGGGGTTGAGCCGCAGCGTGGGCAGCGCGCGCGGGGTGCGCGCCAGCTGCTCGCGGGCCTGCTCGAAGTGGTTCGAGTACAGGTGCGCATCGCCCAGCGTGTGCACGAAATCGCCCACCCCCAGCCCGGTGGCCTGCGCCACCATGTGGGTGAGCAGCGCGTAGCTGGCGATGTTGAACGGCACCCCGAGGAAGATGTCGCCGCTGCGCTGGTACAGCTGGCAGCTGAGCCGGCCGTCGACCACGTAGAACTGGAACAGCGAGTGGCACGGCATCAGCGCCATCTGCGGCAGCTCGGCCACGTTCCAGGCGCTGACCACAAGCCGGCGCGAGTCGGGATTGCGCTTGATCTCGTCGACCAGCCACTGCATCTGGTCGATGTGGCCGCCCTTGCCGTCGGGCCAGCGCCGCCACTGCTTGCCGTAGACCGGGCCGAGGTCGCCATTGGCGTCGGCCCACTCGTCCCAGATGCCGACCTTGTTGTCCTTCAGGTAGCCGATGTTGGTGTCGCCGGCCAGGAACCACAGCAGCTCGTGGATGATCGAGCGCAGGTGCAGCTTCTTGGTGGTGACCAGCGGGAAGCCGTCGTTGAGGTCGAAGCGCATCTGCCAGCCGAACACGCTGCGCGTGCCGGTGCCGGTGCGGTCCGACTTCTCGGCGCCATGCTCGAGCACGTGGCGCAGCAGGTCGAGGTATTGCTTCATGTTTCGCCTCCGGCGAAGGGCTTCACCTGGCGGCCTCCACGGCAGGTTGCGGCTGCAGCACCGGCGCGCGCCGCGACAGCGCCAGCAACGCCAGGCCGAGCACGATCAGCGGCGTGCTCAGGATCTGCCCGCGGGTGAGCCAGCCGAAGGCCACGTAGAGGCCGTTGTCGGGCACGCGCACGAACTCGACCAGGAAGCGGAACACCCCGTACAGCAGCGCGAACAGCCCGGACACCGCATAGCGGTGGCGCGGCCTGAGCGAATAGACCCACAGCACCGCGAACAGCACCAGCCCTTCCAGCAGCGCTTCGTACAGCTGCGAGGGATGGCGGGCGAAGCGGTCGAGCAGGCCCTGCGCGTACAGCGACGGCAGTTGCTCCGGCGGCAGGTCGGCCAGTTCCGGCGCGTGCGGGAAGATGATGCCCCAGCCGGCGTGGGTGAACTTGCCCCACAGCTCGCCGCCGATGTAGTTGCCCAGCCGGCCGAAGCCCAGCCCCAGCGGCACCAGCGGGGCGATGAAGTCCATCACGTCGAAGAAGTGCAACCGATGCCTGCGCGTCCACCAGGCCGCGGCGACCAGCACGCCGATCAGCCCGCCGTGGAAGCTCATGCCGCCCTCCCACACCTTGAACAGCACCAGCGGGTTCGCCACCAGCTCGCCGAAGGCATAGAACAGCATGTAGCCGATGCGCCCACCCAGCACCACGCCGAGCATCGAATAGAACAGCAGGTCGGAGAAGCCGTCCATCGTCACCCCGGGCAGGCGGCCGGCACGGATGCGCAGGCGCCCCAGCCACCAGGCCGAGAGGAAGGCCAGCAGGTACATCAGGCCGTACCAGTGCACCTGCACCGGACCGAGCGAGAAGGCGATGGGGTCGATCTGGTGAAGATGGATCATGTGCGAGGCGTCGGCCCGGGGGCGGGGCCGCTATTCTGACATCCCCGACCCGTATCGACCTGAGCCGCCCTCAACCGAGCACCTGCGGGCGGTTGGGCAGTTCGTTCTCCTCCGGCGTGTCCGGGCCCGGCGGGAAGTGCTCGGCCAGCAGCTCCGACACCGCCTCGATGCCGCCGATGGCGGCCTGCTCCGGATCGCCGGCACGCATGCGCTCGCGCATGCGCTGGCAGACCTCGTGCCATTGCGCCGCGGTCACCTTCCCGTCCAGGCCGCGGTCGGCGACGATCTCGATGGCGTGGTCGGCCAGCAGCAGGTAGATCAGCACGCCGTTGTTGGCCCGCGTGTCCCAGGTGCGCAGCACCGCGAAGGCATGCCGGGCGCGCTCGCGCGGCGAGGTGCCCCGCCACAGCGCCGCCAGCGGCAGTTCCTCCTCGATCGCGAACATCACCTCGCCGCCGTGGCGGCGCTCGCCCGCGGCAATCGCCGCGGCGATGCGGTCCATGCGGGCCGGCGGGAACAGCTTGCGTGCCGAAGGCGCGAACACATGGCGTAACCAGCGCATCACCAGCTCCCCGAGGCGCCACCGCCTCCCGACATGCCACCGCCGCCGCCCCAGCCACCACCGCCGAAGCCGCCGCCTCCGCCGAACCCACCGCCACCGAAGCCTCCGCCGCCCCAGCCGCCACCGCCCCAGCCACCATGGTTGGCGAAGCGGCCCGGCGACACCGAGACCAGGCCCATCAACAGGCCCAGCAGGCCGGCACCGAGGCTGGCGAACAGCAGCGAGGTCATCACCAGCGCGGCCGCCCCGGCGGCGCCGGCCGTCAGCAGTGCCCGCAACGGCCGCGGCGCGCGGGCGAAGATGGAACGCGCGAACATCGCCGCGACAAAGCCCACGAACAGCGCCACCAGCCAGCCCACCGGCGCCGGAGACGCTGATTGGTCAGCGGATGCATGTCCACTGACCGGTTCGGGCAGCGGCTCGCCCTCGATCAGCCTGGCCAGCACGGCGGTGGCGTCGATCACGCCGCCGCCATAGTCGCCGGCGCGGAACTTCGGCACCACGTACTCGGAAATGATGCGGTTGGCGATGGCGTCGGGAATGGCGCCTTCCAGTCCGTAGCCGGGCTGGATGCGCACGCGGCGGTCATCCTTGGCCACCACCAGGATCACCGCGTCATCCACGCCCTTGCGTCCCAGCTTCCACGCATCGAACACGCGCTGGGTGTACTCCTCGATGGTCTCCGGCTGGGTGCTGCGCACGATCAGCACCTGCAGCTGGCTGCCCTTGCGCTGCTGCAGGTCCAGCGCCTGCTGCACCAGCTGCTGCTTCTGCGCCGGGTCCAGGGTGCCGGTGGTGTCGATCACCGGCGAGTCGAGCGCCGGGATGGCCGCCAGCTGCTGCGCCCAGCCCGCGGCCGGCAGCAGCAGTAGTGCCAGCAGCCAGGTCCAGGCCAGCCCACGCCAGGCGGGCGGCCGCCGGCGGGACGGGATCATGCCGGTGCCCCGGTCGGGGCGGGCCGGCAGGTCGGACGCCAGCGCATCGCGCACGGGCCTCAGTTGGACGGCGCCGGCGCGGGCTGCTGCTGCGCGGGCGTGCCGAAATCCACCGTCGGCGCGCGCGAGACCTCGGCCTCGTTGGCGACGCTGAAGTTCGGCTTCTCCTTGGCGCCGGTGACCTTGGCGGTGATCACCTGCGGGAACTGGCGGATGTAGGTGTTGTAGTCCTGCACGCTCTGGATGTAGCGGCCGCGCGCCACGGTGATGCGGTTCTCGGTGCCTTCCAGCTGCGCCTGCAGGTCACGGAAGGACTGGTCGGCCTTGAGCTGCGGGTAGTTCTCGCTGACCACCAGCAGCCGCTGCAGCGCGCTGCCCAGCTCGCCCTGCGCCTGCTGGAACTGCTGCAGCGAGCCGGCATCCTCGGCGTTGACCTGGATCTGGCCCACGCGCGAACGCGCCTCGGTAACCTGGGTGAGCACCTGCTGCTCGTGCTGGGCGTAGCCCTTGACCGTGTTGACCAGGTTGGGGATCAGGTCGTAGCGGCGCTGGTACTGGTTGAGCACCTCCGACCAGGCGGCCTTGGTCGCCTCGTCCTTCTGCTGGATGGCGTTGTAGCCGCAGCCGGACAGCAACGCGACGAGGGCGGCGATGATCAGGGAACGGGACAGCAGGCGCATGGGACGGCTCCGGCGCGGGGGAAACGGGAGCGCAAGCATGCCACGACCGGCGTCAACGGGCGATGCCAACACCGCCCGTCACCGGCATTCTCACCATTGCCCTGCGCCGGGCACGCCCTTGGCTGCGGCGCGGCGGCGCATCAGCAGGTTCAGCACCTCCACCAGCACCGAGAAACCCATCGCCGTGTAGATGTAGGCCTTGTCGACGTGGATGTCGAAACCGTCCAGTACCAGCACCATGCCGATCAGCAGGATGAAGGCCAGCGCCAGCATCTTGACCGTGGGGTTATGGTCGATGAAGTCGCCCAGCGGGTTGGCCGCCAGCAACATCACCGCCACCGCCACCAGGATGGCGGCGATCATCACCGGGATGTGGTCGGCAATGCCGACCGCGGTGATCACCGAGTCCAGCGAGAACACGATGTCGATCACCGCGATCTGCGCGATCACCACGCCGAACACGCCCGAGGCGTGGCCGGTGGTGGGGTCGGCATCCTCGCCGCCGGTGATCAGTTCGCGGATCTCGCCCACGCCCTTGATCAGCAGGAATGTGCCGCCGACGATCAGCACCAGGTCGCGTACCGAGATGCCCATCGAACCGACATGGAACAGGTCGCGCTGCATGTGCGCCAGGTAGGCCAGCGACACCAGCAGGGCGATGCGCGTGCAGCAGGCCACGGCGATGCCGACCCGGCGCGCCAGCGGGCGGCGATGCTCGGGCAGCTTGCTCACCGCGATCGAAATGAACACCAGGTTGTCCACGCCGAGCACGATCTCCAGTGCCGCCAGAGTGAACAGGGTCAGCCAGACATTGGGGTCGGCCAGGAATTCGAAGGACATCGGAAGGATCCTTGTTGCGTAAGCGGGATGGGGTGGCGTCAGAACAGCCGCGCGAGCACGATCAGGCCCCAGCACAGGGCGGCATTGAGCAGCAGCAGCAGCACGGCCGCCGAGCCCATGTCCTTGGCACGGCCGGCCAGCTCGTTCCATTCGGCACCGTAGCGCTCGATCAGCGCCTCGATGGCCGAATTGAGCAGCTCGGCGGCCAGCACCAGCAGCAGCGAGCCGGCCAGCAGGACCTTTTCCACCGCGCCGTGGCCCAGCCACAACCCCAGCGGCAGCAGGACCACGCACAGGTAGCCCTCCAGGCGGAACGAGGATTCGTGCAGCCAGGCCGCGCGCAGCCCCTGCCAGGACCACTGCGTGGCCATGAGCATGCGGCGCAGGCCGCGTGGCCGGTGGCCGGTCTGGTCAGCCATGCCGGGACGTCGGCACGGGCACCGGCACGGACAGTGCGGATCCGGCGGAAAGGTTCATGGGGGAATGCCGCGGAACGAAGTCAGGCGGCAAATTTTGCCACAACGGGCCGATCGTCGCCGAAAAACGCGGTCATATGGGCGAACTCGGCGCGCCCCGCGGCTCCGGAGCCGTGCCCGGGCCACCCGGTTCCGCACCCGGTCCGGAACCGGCCCGGCGCAGGCCGGCTCAGGGCGACCCGTCGCCGAAGCGATATGTCGCGCTGAAGGTGAAGTAGCGGCCGAACGGATCGTCGCTGCCGATCCGGTAGCCGCCATCCCGCTCGCGGTAGTCCACCGGCGCGCGGTCGCCGAGGTTGGCCACGTGCACGGCCAGCACCCAGCGCTCCAGGCCACGGTAGGCCACGTCCAGTCCCGCCACCATGTGGGACGGCGTGCGGCAGCGGCCGGCGGCGACCTTGTAGGCCGGGCATTCGCCGCCGGCACGCCAGGCATGCAGGGCGCCGACGTAGCGCAGGTCCAGCGTGGTCGTCCAGTCACCGCGCTGCCACTGCAGCGACCCCAGGCCGCTGCGCCGCGGTTGCTCGAAGCCGGCCTGCTCGACCGCCGCGCTGGCCGATCCGGCCTGGCGCCACAACGACTCCAGGTAATAGCCGGACAGCCTCAGGCCGAACCGCCCCCAGCGGGTGGACGGCGAGCGCCAGTCCGCATCCAGGCTCCAGGCATCGAGCCGGGTGAGGCCGGCATTGGCCAGGTGGATGTCCAGCGCGTAGATGCGCCCGTTCTCGTCGAGCTGCCAGGTCTGCGGATAGGCCTGCAGGTCCGGCAGCGCGTCGGCCACGACGATCTCGCCGCGGCGCACGATGCGCTGCCGGTCCACCGCCAGCTGCAGGCCGGCCCCGGCCTGCCACACCAGGCCCAGGGTGTGGCTGCGCGAGGTTTCCGGCCTGAGCGCGGCATTCTCGCTGGTCTTCACCAGCACCAGGCACGAATGGCTGTCGATCTGCCAGCGGCAGGCGTCTTCGCCCGGCGGGTTCCATGCCTGCTCGTAGTAGTTCGGGTAGCCGGGAGGATGGCGCAGCTCGTACAGCGTCGGCGCCCGGTAGCCCTGGCCATGGGTGCCGCGCAGGGTGAGGCCGGAGACGGGCTGCCACTGCAAGCCGAACCGCGGCGACAGGCGCGCCGCGTAACCGGCGCTGCGATCCAGCCGCCAGGCAGCATCGGCGAGCAGGCTGCGGTGCAGCGGCAGGCTGAACTCGGCATACAGCGAGCCGGTGTCGCGGCGCAGATGGCGGCGGCGATAGCTGTCGGACAGCGCCACCTCGCCGGCCTCCAGGCGGCTGTCGGGGCGACTGTCCAGTGCCTCGTGGCGCGCTTCGACGCCTACCGCCAGCTGCAGGTCGCCGCCGGGCAGGGCCAGCAGCGGCCCGTGCAGTTGCGCCGAAACCACCTGCTGGCGCACCTGGCCGCCGGTGTCGAGGGTGGGCGAGATCTGCTCGCGCAGTGCCGGTTCGAGCCAGGCCATGCCGGGCCGGAAGCGCCCCTGCTCGGTCGCTTCGCGCAGCGCCGGCTCGCTGACCATGCCGTCGATGAGGCTGTCGGCCCGGTTGTGGCTCCACGCCGTGTCCAGCGTCCAGTCCCAGCGCCCCAGGTCGCCCTGCAGGCCGACGACCAGGTCGCCGCTGCGCGCGCGCGTGCGGCTGCGCACCGGACCCAGCTCCAGGAAGGCATAGGTGCCCGGCGCGAAGCTCTCCCCCGCCAGCGTGTCGGGCAGGTACAGCTGGCCGTAGATCGGCGCGCTGGCCAGGTGCTGGCGCACCTCGGCCAGGCGCAGGCTGGCATACAGCTCGATGCCGCCGCCCAACGGCCGCCGGTAGCGGGCATAGACGGCGCTGCTGTCCAGCTGCGGCTGCAGGCTGTCGTAGCGTGCCGGGTCGAACAGGCAGCGGCCATCGGGCTGCAGCTGCGGCGCGCGGCAGTACGGCCAGGCCACGATGTCGCCGCCGACGTACTCGCCCAGCGGTATGCGCAGGTCGGGCAGGCCATCGCCGCTGCGGTCATGGCCGTGCCAGTCGCGGCGGTCGCCCGGCAGGGCTTGGCGATGCAGGTGGTCGGCACTGAGCAGCACGTCGCCGCCGCCGGCGCTGAATCCGGACAGGACCGAAACGCGTTGCTGCGCGGCGTCGCCACGGCTGGAGACGCCGTGGCGCAGCATGATCTCGCTGCCCGCATGGCCGTCGCGCAGCACGATGTTGACCACGCCGGCCATGGCGTCGGCGCCGTAGATCGCCGAGGCTCCGCCGCGCATGATCTCCACCCGCTCCACCAGGCTCAGCGGAATGCTGTTGAGGTCGCTCAGCGCCCCCAGCTCGGCCGACACCAGGCCGTAGCTGGCGATGCGCCGGCCATCGACCAGGTACAGCGTTCCCCGCGGCCCCAGCGAGGACAGGCTGACCGCAGCGGCCGCGCCGGTGGGCACGAACGACAGGCCGCTTTCGCTGGCCACGTCGACCGGGTGGTGGCCGGTCATTCCCGGCTGCACGCGCAGCAGCTCGAACAGCGAGGAGTAGCCGCTGGACTCGATCTGGTCGCGGGTGATCAGGGTCAGCGGCGAGGAGCCCTGCGGGCTCGCCCGCGGGATGTGCGAGCCGGTGACGTACAGCGCCGGCAGTTCGGTCGGCGATGGCGCATCGATGGCCTGCCGCCGCACCCGGGGCGGCGGATCGGCATCGTGGCGCCGCAGGGTGAAGGTATTGGCATTGACCTGCACAGCGGTCAGCCCGGTGCCGTGCAGCAGGTGCCGCAGCGCCTGCTCCGGCGCGAGGCGGCTGTCCAGCCGCCGGACGCGGCGGCCGGCCACCTGGTCCGGGGCATACAGGATCTGCATGTCCGCCTGCCGCGCCCACTGCTTGAGCGCCGTGTCCAGGTCGCTGTCGCGGATGCGGAACGGCACGGCCGCCGCCTCCGACGTTCCGGCCCAGGCCGGCGGCGACCACGGCAATGGCGCGGCGGCCAGCAGCCAGGCGGCCAGCAGCGCGGTGCGGGAAACGCAGGGCCGGCGCGCGACGGCC
>JAFADB010000254.1 GCA_023425225.1 Pseudomonadota bacterium | reverse complement strand
GGCCGTTCCTTAGCCTGTTCGTCACGTCGCTGTTCCTATAGTCCGGCGAGCAGTCAAACGTCTGGAGACTCGGATGAAGAAGATTCCTGAAGGCACGCTTGTGGTGGTGGCCGATGGCGTGGGTGCGCGGGTGTTCCGCAACATCGCCGACGACAAGCCGGTATCGCTGGAGCAGGAGGAACGGCTGAAGCTGGTGCCCGACGAGGCGCAGGGGCCGTCCGGCATCGTGCCCGACGAGATGACCCAGGAACAGCTGCAGGAAGCCACGTTCGCCAAGCAGCTGGCCAAGGGGCTGAACCATGGCGCGTTGACCGACCAGTACAGGCACCTGGTGCTGATTGCCGATCCGCGCACGCTGGGCACGTTGCGGCCGCTGCTGGACGAACAGGCGCGGCAGCGGATCGTGCTGGAGATCGACAAGACCCTGACCAAATCGACGCTGGACGACATCGAGCGCGAGGTCTCGGCCGCGGCCCATCGTTCGGCGCAATAGCCCGCGCTGCCAGGCGCGCACCGCGCCAGCGCATCGCCCGCCCACGCGGTCCAGGGTCATCGTCCAGGCCCGGCATGGGCGGGAACGGCAGGCCCGGGCCGCAGGCCGGCGGCATGCCGGCACGCGCACCGGGTTCGCATTGCCGCTGGCTTAAGATGCCGGTTTCGCCCGCGAACCCGCCGATACGGTGCCAAGCATGACTTCGAGTTCCTCCACCCGTGGCCGCCTCTGCGCATGGCTGTTGCTGTGGGGCGCGCTGCTGCTGGCCACGCCGGTGTTCGCGCAGGCGCCGCAGGCCGCGGCCGACACCGATCCGGCGGCGCAGCTGGACAAGGCCGAGAAGGCCCTGTCCACGGTGCAGAAGCAGCTGGACACCACCGACGACCAGGACGCGCTGCGCGGACTGGGCGATGCGGTGCTGGCCGCGCAGCGCGACGCCGAGGCGGTGGAGCGCTCGCTGACCCCGCAGCGCGAGCAGCTCGATGCACGCCTGGCGCAGCTGGGCGAGGTGGCCGACGGCACCACCGAGGCACGCGAGCTGACCACGCGCCGGGCCGAACTGAACAAGCAGCGTGCCGACATCGATGCGGCGATCAAGCGCGCCGGCCTGCTCAAGGTGGAAGCCCAGCAGCTCAACGCCACGATCGAGCGCGAGTTCAGCCAGCGCTTGGGCGTGCGCCTGTCGCAACGGATCTCCTCGCCGCTGGCGGCATCGACCTGGCAGCGCATCGGCACGGCGCTGCCGGACGACCTGCAACGCCTGCGTGCGCTCTACGGCACGGTAGCCGATGGCGTGCGCAGCGGCGTGTCCAGGAATGGCTGGATCACGCCGGCACTGGAACTGCTGTTCGCGCTGGTGCTGCTGTGGCCGGCCAACCTGCTGTTGCGCTGGCTGGGCCGGCGCTATGCCGCCAGCCGCGCGGCGCCGGGCACGCGGCTGCGTCGTTCCGGGCTGGCGCTGTGGCAACTGCTGGTGCGCACGCTGATGCCGGGCCTGGCCGCGGCGCTGGCGGTGCAGGCGCTGCGCGGCCTGGGGGCGATCCCGGCACGCCTGGATTCGCTGGCCGACGGCTTCGTCGTGCTGAGCGCGCTGTCCGCCTTCATCGCCGCGGTCGCCTCCAGCCTGCTGATGCCGCGCCAGCCGTCGTGGCGTCTGCTGGCGCTCGACGACGCCACCGCGACGCGGCTGCGCCGCTACGCCCAGGCCACGGCGCTGCTGTCGTGGTTCAGCGGCCTGGTGCTGCTGGTCAACGCCGCCGCGCGGACCAGCGCGGCGACCACGCTGCTGGTGGAAGGCGCGGTGGCGCTGGCCTTCGCGCTGCTGGTGATGGCCACGATCGCCAGCCTGCTGCGGCTGCATCGTCCGGCACCGGCGCAGGATGCGGAAACGCCGGACGCGGCCACCGGCGCCACGGTGCCGCAACGGCGCAGCGGCGTCGTGGTGCTGGTGGCGCTGGTGGTCAACCTGGTGGTGGCGGTGGCGCTGGTGGCGGTGCTGGCCGGCTACGTCAACTTCGCCCTGTTCGCCACCCGCCAGGTGATCTGGGTGGCGGTGGTGAGCGGCGCGCTGGCGGTGCTGATGATGTTCGCCGACGACTTCTCGCGCTGGCTGTTCGACCCGGACAGCCGCTTCGGCCGCGCCGCCAACGGCGCGCTGGGGCTGCGCCCGAGCCACATGGAGCAGGCCGGCGTGCTGCTGTCGGCGCTGCTGCGACTGGTGCTGCTGATGACCGGCCTGGCGGCGGTGCTGCAGCCGTTCGGTTCCAACTTCGCCTCGTTCTTCGGCTGGTTCGACCTGGCCAGCAACGGGCTGATCATCGGCAAGCTCTCGCTGATGCCGGGCGACGTGCTGCGCGCGGTGCTGGTACTGCTGGTGGGACTGGCGCTGATGCAGGTGATCCAGCGCTGGCTGGTGGACACCTACCTGCCGCGGACCGAGCTGGACACCGCGTCCAAGGCCTCCATCGCCACGGTGGCGCGCTACCTGGGCATCGCGCTGGTGGCGCTGTGGACGCTGACCGCGCTGGGCCTGGGGCTGGAGAAGCTGGCGTTGATGGTCAGCGCGCTGTCGGTGGGCATCGGCTTCGGCCTGCAGGCGATCACCCAGAACTTCGTCTCCGGGCTGATCCTGCTGGCCGAGCGGCCGGTGAAGATCGGCGACTGGATCAAGATCGGCGACCAGGAAGGCGACATCCGCCGCATCAGCGTGCGTTCGACCGAGATCCAGGTCGGCGACAAGTCCACGCTGATCGTGCCCAACTCGGAGCTGATCACCAAGACCATCCGCAACATGACCATGGCCAATCCGCTGGGACGGGTACAGATCCAGTTCTCGCTGCCGCTGGGCAGCGACGTAGGGCAGGTGCGCGAGCTGTTGCTGGCGATCTATGCCGAACATCCCGGGGTGCTTGAGGATCCGGCGCCGTCGGTGTTCATCGATTCGATCGCCGGCGGACAGGTGGCGATCAACTCGTTCGCCTACGTCTCCAGCCCGCGCAACGTCTACGGCGTGCGCAGCGACCTGTATTTCCGCCTGCTGGCCGCGTTGTCCGACGCGCACATCGCACTGGCCACGCCGCAGGACATCCGCATCGTCGGCGAGGTGCGCGAGGAACGGGACAGCCGCCGCGAGTAGCTGCCGGGTCGCTTCGCGCGGGAACGGCGTGAGCCGCGACGAGCCTTCCCGCGGAAGCCCGATCGCGGCTCACGCCGTTCCCACGAACACACCGCTCCCACGTTAGGGCGTGCGGCTCAGGAGCTCTCGTCCGCCTCCAGCGACGGCACCAGCGCGTAGTTCTCCACCGCCAGCCGCTCGGTGTAGTCCAGCCACGCGCGGATCTCCAGGTCGTCGACCTCCTGGTCCAGGCCCAGCGGCACGCTGATCCGGCCCGAGGCATCCGGCTGCACCCATTGCTGGGCCATCACCACCTTGCCCTTGGCCGAGATCGCCTCGATCCAGAACGGCCGCGTCGGCTGCTGCCGCGCCCACACCTGCAGGATGTAGTGGCCGGGATTGGCCTTCTCGGCCTTGCGCGTGATCATGAACGACTGCCGCACCCGCGCCGAGTTGTCGGCGACCTGGCCGATGCCGGCGCCGACCTCGATGCCGCGCTTGAGGTCGGCGTCGTGCACCAGCCGGCGGCCGTTGTGGCGGTCCACCAGCAGCGCGCACCAGTCGCCGTCCACCGAGCCGTCCTCGAACGCGGTGCAGCGGTCCACGTAGGCCAGCGTGTTGCGGCGGTTGGTGCGCTCGAACTGTCGCGAGGTGTTCTCCAGGTACACCGCCTTGATGTTCCACTGCTTGTCGTATTCCAGCAGCACCGGCGGCTTGACCTGCTGCGAGCCGATGACCACGCGCTCGTCCTCGTCCATGCGCAGGCTGCGGCTGGGCGGGCCGGTCCACAGCGAGCGCGCGAAGGCCAGGTAGCGCGGGTAGTCCTTGCCGTCGTGGCGGAACGCGGCGGCGCTGGCGCTGGCGCGCGCCGAGGCGGGCAGCAGCAGCGAGCGGCCGAAGCCGATGGCGTCGACCTTCGGGTCCAGCAGGCTCAGCAGGGTGGCGCCGGAATCGAGCGTGGTGCCGTTCTCCACCGCCACCTGCTGCGGCACGATGTCCTTGCCCAGGAACAGCAGCAGGTTCTCGCGGTCGAGCTTGGCCAGCACGCGGCTCAGGTCGTTGGGCATGGCCAGGTGGTCGGAGGCGATGACGATGACGGTGTCCTCGCCCTGCGGGCTGTTGCGGATCTTCTGCACCAGCTCGTAGATCAGCCGGTCGCTGCACTTGAGCGCGTTGAGCAGGCCGATGTCGCCGTAGCGGCTCTCGTAGCGGGTGTCCTTGCACGACACCGGCAGGTGGCCGGCCGGGTGGTGGGTGTCCATGGTCAGCGCGGTGAGCATGAACGGCTTGCCGGCACGCGCGAGCTTCTGGTAGCTGGCCCAGGCGTCGTTGAGCATCACGTCGTCGTGCACGCCCCAGGTGGAGAAGTGCTCCGGGCCGATCTTGCGCTGCTGGAAGTATTCCAGGTCGCGCACCTCGTCGAAGCCGTGGCTTTCCAGGAAGTGGCCCTTGCCGGCGAACAGGCCGGTGGCGCCGCCGACATAGTGGTTGCTGTAGCCCTGCGCCTTGAGGTAGTCGCCCAGGCACTGCGCCTCGGGCAGGAAGCGGCCCATGCGGCCCATGCTGTTCTCGTCGCCCGGCGAGGTGGTCAGCGGCACGCCGCACATCGACGACACCAGCCCGGCGATGGTCCAGCCGCCGCCCTCGGCCGAGTCGATGCCGCGGAAGTCCAGGCCCTGCGCCGCCAGCTGCGACAGGTGGGGCATCAGCCCGGGGAACGCCTTCTCGTCGAGGTAGGTGCGCTCCAGGCTCTCGCCGTAGATCCAGACGATGTTGCGGGGCTTGGCCAGCGGCTGTTCCGGACGCGCGTACTCGGCCACCACCGGGCCGTAGTCCACCGGCTGCAGCTGGTGGTAGATGCGGCGGCCGTCGGCATACAGCGGGCTGGCGCCGATGGCGACCACGAACAGCGCCACGAACCCGGCCAGCGACGCATGGCCGCGGCCGTCGCGGGCGAAGCGGCGGATGCGCGGCAGCGCCAGCGGCAGCAGCGAGGCCAGCAGCAGGGCCACGTAGGCGGCGATGTAGCCCTTGAAGTCGCCGACGCCGGCGCCTTCCATGTCCGCGCTCAGGTGGTAGAGGGTGGCGGCGTTGATGCCGTCGCCGCTGAGCCGGTCGATCAGCCACCACGAGCTCAGCGCCAGCAGCAGCAGCGACAGGGTCGCGGCCTTGGCCCATACCCAGCGGCGCGAGAGCAGCGTCAGCGCCACCAGCAACAACAGGGAGACGAGCAGGATCCAAGCCATGTTCGACGCTCATCCGGTGAAGAGTTGGGCAGGCGTGCGGGGGCACGTCACCTGCCGGATGGGTGTCGCCACGATGCATGGCACCATGACAACCGTATGACAGCGAGCATGCCAAGACGAACCTGACTGAAATGTTTGTTGTGATGTTTGTCACGTAAACCGTTGTGCCGCGCTTGGGCGTTGTGCAGGCAGCGCGAAGAAGGCGGGTCCGGTCGAACGGGAACGGCGCGGGATCTGCTGACCGTGCGGGGACAATCGGTGAGAATCCCCGCTTTCTCCCGATCGACGGAAACATCCCCATGGCGGGTGCCAGCCTGTTCACCCTGCTCGACGACATCGCCACGCTGCTCGACGACGTCTCCATCCTCACCAAGGTGGCCGCCAAGAAGACCGCCGGCGTGCTCGGCGACGACCTGGCGCTCAACGCGCAGCAGGTCACCGGCGTCAAGGCCGACCGCGAACTGCCGGTGGTGTGGGCGGTGGCGAAGGGCTCGCTGCTCAACAAGGCGGTGCTGGTACCGGCGGCGCTGGCGATCAGCGCCTGGCTGCCGTGGGCGATCGTGCCGCTGATGATGATCGGCGGCGCGTTCCTGTGCTACGAGGGCGTGGAGAAGCTGGCGCACCGCTTCCTGCATTCGAAGGACGAGCAGGCGCAGCGCCATGCCGAGCGCGTGCAGGCGCTGGCCGACGCCAGCGTCGACGTGGTCGCGCTGGAGAAGGACAAGGTCCGCGGCGCGATCCGCACCGACTTCATCCTCTCGGCCGAGATCATCGTGCTGTCGCTGGGCGTGATCCCGGCCGGCACGCCGTTCCTGCAGCAGGTGCTGGTACTGGTGGGCATCGCGCTGGCGATGACCGCGGGCGTCTACGGCGTGGTCGCCGGCATCGTCAAGCTCGACGACGTCGGTGCCTGGCTGCTGCGCAAGGGCCGGGCCGCGGCGGTGCTGGGGCGCGGCATCCTGGCGGCCATGCCGTGGCTGATGAAGGGCCTGTCGGTGGCCGGCACGCTGGCGATGTTCCTGGTCGGCGGCGGCATCCTGGTGCACGG
>JAFADB010000245.1 GCA_023425225.1 Pseudomonadota bacterium | reverse complement strand
GAGTCGCCCGAACTGGTGCTGCCGGAGCGGCCCAACGCGCACTGCATGGAACAGCTGATCCAGGCCGCGCCGGCGCGCGAGCTGGTGGCCAGCGAGGATATCCGCGATCACCGTGGCCTGCTGCTGTGGGCCAAGGGGCAGCAGGTCACCGCCGACCTGCGCGAACGCTTGATCGCACGGCGGCGGCTGCAGCCACTTGAATCCTCGCTGGAGTTCCGCGAGCCACTCGGGGCCATGAACATCCTCGACTGCGCCCGCCGCACGCTGGACGAGCATCCGGTACTGGCGAAGATGCTGGGCTTCGAGAGCCAGCAGGTGCTGTCGATGCTTGGCCAGCTGCGGTTGCTGCGCGGCCCCGGCATGCTGATGACGGCGATGGTGCAGAACCGTCCGGCGGCGATGACCCATGCGGTGATCGTGGCAATGATCACGGTCTGGCTGTCGGCACAGCTGGAGCGCTCGGAAGGGGCAATGCTCGATGCGGCCGAGGCCGGCTTCCTGCATGACCTGGGCGAGCTGTACCTGGACCCGGCATTGCTCGAACCCACGCGCAGGCTGGGGTTCGAACAATGGCGCGGCCTGTGCGTGCACCCAATGGTGGGTTGCGCGCTGCTGCGCGAATCAGGCGTCTATGCCGAACAGGTGTCGGTGGCGGTGCGCGAACACCACGAGCGGGTGGACGGCTCCGGCTATCCGATGGGCGGCACCGAGCTTTCCGCACTCGGGCGGCTGCTGTTGTCGGCCGAGGTGCTGGCCACCCTGCTGGTGAGCCGCGACCATGCCGCCGCACGGGCCAGGATCGCGTTGCGGATGATTCCGGGCCAGTTTCCGCGCGAAGTCGTGGATGTGGTCAGCGCGCGCCTGCGGCTGCTGCCGCGCGAGGCACCTGCCGAGGTCGATGCGGCCCGCCTGCGGCAGGCGGTGGTGCAGGTGCTGGACGGGCTGGAGCAGGGACGTCGCCAGGGACTGCAACTGCAGGCCGCACGGTCGATGCCGTTGGGCGAGCAGCAGCTGCTCGAACACCTGCTCAAGTTGATGACCCGCTACGAGATGGCCATGCACGAGTCCGGTGCCCGCGAGGTGGTGGGGAACGCCGGGTTGCTGGCGGCCGAGCCGGACATCGCCGACGAGGTCTACCGCGTCACCCGCGAGATGGCCTGGCAGTTGCCGGGCCTGCACCGCCATGCCGAGCTGATGGTGCGCAATCGCATCGTCGATCCCACGCACTGGCAGCCGCTGCTCGATGCGCTGGACCTGGCGATCGACGCCAGGGTCGCAGTCGCGTAGCGCCGCCTCCAGGCGATGAAGACGTTTTCATCGCAGATCGCGCCCCGTTCGTGCACGGCCGGTCACACTGGCGAGGCTATAATCGCCGCCCCGGCCTTACCGCAGACACAGGACGCCTATGAGCATCGAACAGCTTGCCGAAACCGCCCAGGCCATGGTCGCCCCGGGCAAGGGCATCATCGCGATCGACGAATCCACCGGTACCATCGCCAAGCGTTTCGCCAGCGTCGGCATCGAGAACGTCGAGGAGAACCGTCGCGCCTACCGCGAGCTGCTGCTCACCACGCCCAAGCTGAGCGACTACATCTCCGGCGCGATCCTGTTCGACGAGACCATCCGCCAGTCCACCAAGGACGGCGTGCCGTTCCCCAGGTACATGGCCGAGCACGGCATCATCCCGGGTATCAAGGTCGACAAGGGCGCCCATCCGCTGGCCGGCATGCCGGGCGAGCTGGTCACCGAAGGCCTGGACGGGCTGCGCGGTCGCCTCGAGGAGTACTACAAGCTCGGCGCGCGCTTCGCCAAGTGGCGCGCGGTGATCAACATCGGCGAGGACATCCCGTCGGGCACCTGCATCGAGGCCAATGCCCATGCGCTGGCGCGCTATGCCGCGCTGTGCCAGGAGCAGGGCCTGGTGCCGATGGTCGAGCCGGAAGTGATCATGGACGGCGACCACGACATCGAGACCTGCTACGAGGTCACCGAGGCCACACTGCGTTCGCTGTTCGGCTCGCTGTACGAGCAGAACGTGCTGCTGGAAGGCACCATCCTCAAGGCCTCGATGGTCATCTCCGGCAAGGACTGCGCCGAGCAGGCCGGGGTGGAGGAAGTGGCCGAGTCCACCGTGATGTGCCTGAAGTCCACCGTGCCGGCGATCCTGCCGGGCATCGTGTTCCTGTCCGGCGGCCAGACCGACGAGCAGTCCACCGCGCACCTGAACGCGATGAACCAGCTGGGCAACCTGCCGTGGCCGCTGAGCTTCTCCTACGGCCGCGCCATGCAGGCCGCCGCGCTGAAGCTGTGGTCCAAGGACCTGAAGGGCAACTTCGCCAAGGCGCAGCAGATCGTCTACGAGCGCGCCAAGGAGAACGGCCTGGCTGCGCTGGGGCAGTGGCAGGGCTGAGCCGCGTTCCTCGCGTTCGCGCGGAAATCCCACGGCTTGCCGCGCAAGCCGTGGGCCGGGCCCGCAGGCATCCGCATCCACCATGCCTTCCGCGCGTGCCCTTGGTCCAAAGGGATTGCCCATCAATGAGAACGCCGGCGCAAGCCGGCGTTTTTTCGTGAGGCGGAAGTCGCGGGTAAAGGGAGCGGCTCAGGCCACCGCGGTCTTGGGCACCTGTGCCAGCGCCTGCTGCAGCGCCTTGAAGACGGGCGCGTCGTGGGCTACCAGGATGATGTCCTTGGGGATGGCGTGGGACTTCTGCCAGGCGGTGGTTTCTGCCACGGCGATGCGGGCGGCCTGCTGCAGCGGATAGCCATAGGCGCCGCAGCTGATCGCCGGGAAGGCGATCGATTGCAGGTCCAGGCGCTCGGCCAGGGCCAGCGCACGCCAGTAGCAGTTGCCCAGCAGCGCCGGTTCGTCGTGCAGGCCGTCGCGCCAGACCGGGCCCACGGCATGCAGCACGTGGCGGGCCTTGAGCGCATGGGCGCCGGTGGCGCGCACCTCGCCGGTGGGGCAGCGCACGCCGGGACGCAGTTCCGGCAGCCGCCGGCATTCCTCCAGCAGGCCCGGGCCGGCGGCGCGGTGGATGGCACCGTCCACGCCACCGCCACCCAACAGGCTCTCGTTAGCGGCGTTGACAATGGCGTCGACGGCCAGCGTGGTGATGTCGCCCTGCCAGAGTTCGATCTTCATGCGCCGATCTTCATGTGCCCACCATGAGCGAAACGTGACGGGTGGCAGGGCGCGGCCATCGTCCTGCGCACCGTCACCGGGGGCGTCACGCTAACGGCGCCTCATCTCAGCGGCTGCGACGGCGCCGGTGACGGCGCGGCACCGTCACAGCCAGCGCGGCACGCGGGCGCAATAGCGGGCGTAGTCGCGGCCGAAGCGGGCATGCAGCCGTGCTTCCTCGAACGGGATGACCACCCGCTGCAGCGCCAGCAGCGGCAGCGGCAGCAGCGCGATGGCCCAGGGCGTCAACAGGTGCGCGGCCAGGCCGCAGTAGCTCAGCACCAGCGCGACATACATCGGGTTGCGGGTGAAGCGGTAGGGGCCGCGCAGCACCAGTCCGGAAGGATGGCCACCGGGCAGGATGGTGGTGCGGCGGCGGGCGAACAGGGCGAAACAGGCCAGCGCCAGCAGCAGGCCCGCCGCGGCCACCAGGCCGCCGGCCAGTTGCATGGCGGCCGCCGCGCCGCCGTCCGGGACGGGCAGGGCGAGCAGGCGTTGCACCGGCATGGCCATGGCCAGGGTGGCGATGAAATGGACCGGCGAGGTCAGCCGGACCAGCCAGGGAGCCCTGGCATCCATGGCCGGCAGCCGGCCGGCCATACCGTCGTCGTGCATCGCATCCCTGCCGTGTCCTGGTCGCCGCGATTCTAGCGGCCGGGGGACCACGCCGCGACCCTGGCAAAGACGAGACCCTGGCAACGACAAGGCCGCATCGCTGCGGCCTTTCGGAGGAAGGAGTCGCTGACTGACCTCAGGGCAGGCCAGCCAGCCAGTCGTCGTCGGAGCCTTCGTTGATGTCGGCGAACAGCGGCGTGGAGAAGTAGCGTTCGCCGGTGTCGGGCAGCATCGCCAGCAGTACCGAGCCCGGGGCGGCGGTTTCCGCGGCACGCAGCGCGGCGGCGACGGTGGCGCCGGCGGAGATGCCGACGAAGATGCCTTCCTCGGCCGCCAGCCGGCGCGAGGTGGCGATGGCCTCGTCGTCGCTGACCGGCAGCACCTCGTCGTAGACCTCGCGGTTGAGCACCTCGGGCACGAAGTCCGGGGTCCATCCCTGGATCTTGTGCGGCTGCCATTCCTTGCCCAGCAGCAGCGAGGCGTTGGCCGGTTCGGTGGCGATGATCCTGGTCTCCGGCCGCGCCACGCGCAGCACCTCGCCCACGCCGGTGATGGTGCCGCCGGTGCCCCAGCCGCTGACGAAGTAGTCCAGCCGGCGGCCGGCGAAGTCGCGCAGGATCTCGGCGGCGGTGGTGTTGCGGTGGTAGGCCGGGTTGGCCGGGTTGGCGAACTGGCTGGCCAGGAACCAGCCGTGCTGCTCGGCCAGCTCGCGCGCCTTGCGCACCATGCCGGTGCCGCGCTCGGCGGCCGGCGTCAGGATCACCTTGGCGCCGTAGGCGCGCATCAGCTTGCGGCGCTCGACCGAGAAGGTCTCCACCATGGTGGCCACGAACTTGTAGCCGCGCGCGGCGGCGACCATCGCCAGCGCCACGCCGGTGTTGCCGGAGGTGGCCTCCACGATCGTGTCGCCGGGCTTGAGCAGGCCGCGCTGCTCGGCGTCGAGGATGATCGCCAGCGCCAGGCGGTCCTTGACCGAGCCGCCGGGGTTGAACGACTCGACCTTGGCGTACAGCGTGGCGTTGGCCGGGCTGACGCGGTTGAGCTTGACCACCGGGGTGCGGCCGATGGTGTCGAGGATGCTGTCGTGGATCGTCATGCTGGGATCTCCTTGGATCTTGTTCGGTCAGGCAGCATCGGCCAGTGTCGGTGCGTCCGCCTTCGGGGAGGGTGAGGAGGGGATTCGGCCACCGCGCAGCGGCGCGGCGCCGAACCAGTGCAACGTGCCGGCCAGTGCGGCCACTTCGCCGACGATCAGCAGCGACGGCGAAGCAATGCGATGGGCGCGCGCGACGGCAGCCAGCTCGCCCAGCACGCCGGTGACCACCCGCTGCTGCGGACGCGAGCCGTTCTCCACCAGCGCGAACGGCGTATCGCCGGCGCTCCCGGCCTGCAGCAGGCGCCGCTGGATCGTCTCCAGGCCGGCCACGCCCATGTAGAACGCCAGCGTCTGCCGTTGCTGCGCCAGCGCCGTCCAGTCGAGCGTGTCCAGCGAACCGCGGCAGTGCGCGGTGACCAGCTTCAGCGACTGGGCATGGTCGCGGTGGGTCAGCGGTATGCCGGCGTAGGCGGCGCAGGCCAGCGCCGCGGTGATGCCGGGCACGACCTCGTAGGCGATGCCGTGCGTGCGCAGGAACTCCAGTTCCTCGCCGCCGCGGCCGAACACGAACGGGTCGCCGCCCTTGAGCCGCACCACCCGGCGCCCGGCTCGGGCGTGTTGCAGCATCAGCGCATGGATGTGTTCCTGGCGCGTGCTGTGGCCCTGGGCGGACTTGCCGACCTCGATGCGTTCGGCGTCGCGCCGGGCCATCGCCAGCACCGCGTCGCTGACCAGGCGGTCGTGCAGGATCACGTCGGCCTCGTTGAGCGCGCGCAGCGCGTTGAGCGTGAGCAAGCCGGCATCGCCCGGGCCGGCCCCGACCAGGACGACCGAGCCGGTGCGATCGGGCGCAGCCTGCGCGAGCGCGGCGTCCAGGTGCGCCTCGGCCAGGTCGTGACGGCGCTGCCGCAGCAGGCGCAGCAGCGGCCCGGCCAGCTGCGCTTCGAAGAAGCGGCGGCGCGGGCCGGTGTCGGGGAAGCGCTGGCGGATGCCGTCGCGCTTGCGCGCGAACAGCTCGGCCAGTCCGCCCCAGGCCTCGTCCAGCCAGGTTTCCAGCTGGCGACGCAGGTGGCGGGCCACCATCGGCGCGCCGCCGCCGCTGGAAATGGCGATCTGCAACGGCCCGCGGCGGACCACCGCCGGCACCTGGAATGTCGACAGCTCGGCGTCGTCGACGATGTTGGCGAACAGGCGGCGGGCTTCGGCCGCCGCGGCGACCCGCACGTTGAGGGCCCGTTCGCCGGTGGCGGCGATCACCAGCCACGCGGGATGGTCCAGCCAGGATTCGTCGAACCGGCCGCGCAGCCATTGCAGCCGGCCGCCGTCGGCCCACCGTTGCAGCTGCGCAGTCAGACCGGGCGCGCCGACACGCGGTCGGGCGCCGGCCTGCAGCAGCGCCTCGACCTTGCGCTGGGCCACCTCGCCGCCGCCGACCACCAGGACGGGGCGGTCATGCAGATCGGCGAACAGCGGGAACAGGGCGGAGCTCACGGTTGGGGGCAAAGGACGGCGTGTCAGGGGAAACGGGACCGTAGCGCCGGCATATAGCCCCCGGAAATGACTTCATGCACCCACCAAATAACTTTTGGTTATAAATAGCGCTGCCGCCTTCCTCTACAGTGGCTCATCACCGTTGGCCATATGTGGTGTCACGCGCGCCGCGCTTCCCATGACCCTGACCCAGCTCCGCTATCTCGTCGCCATCGCCGACGCCGAACTCAACATCACGCTAGCGGCCACGCGGGTGCACGCCACCCAGCCCGGCCTGTCCAAGCAGCTCAAGCAGCTGGAGGACGAACTCGGCTTCCTGCTGTTCGTGCGCCGCGGACGCAGCCTGGAGTCGGTGACCCCGGCCGGCGGCGAGGTGATCGAGCGTGCCCGCGCGGTGCTGGCCGAGGCCAACAACATCCGCACCTACGCCGCCAACCAGCGCCGCGAGAGCCAGGGCCAGCTGGTGCTGACCACCACCCACACCCAGGCGCGCTTCGTGCTGCCGCCGGCGGTGGCACGGATCAAGCGCGACTACCCGCAGGTCAGCGTGCACCTGCAGCAGGCCGCCGAGAGCGCCGCGCTGGACCTGCTGACCCAGGGCGATGCCGACATCGCCGTGGTCAGCACCTCCGGCGAGGTACCGGCGGCCGGCATCGCGGTGCCGCTGTACCGCTGGCGGCGGCTGGCGGTGGTGCCACGCGGGCATGCGCTGGACCGCGCCGGCGCGGCGCCGGACATGGCGGCGCTGGCGGCGCAGCCACTGATCAGCTACGAATCCTCGACCCGGCCCGACTCCTCGCTGCGGCGCGCCTTCGTCGGCGTCGGCCTGGAGCCGGACATCGCCCTGACCGCGCTCGACGCCGACCTGATCAAGACCTACGTGCGCAGCGGCGTGGGCGTGGGCGTGCTGGCGGAGATGGCGGTCAACGCCAGCGACGCCGACCTGCGTGCGTGGCCGGTGCCGGCGGCGATCCCCGAGTGCATCGCCTGGGCGGTGCTGCCGCGCGAGCGGGTGCTGCGCGACTACGCGCTGGAGCTGGTGCACGTGCTGGCGCCGCAGATCGATGCGCGCGACCTGCGGCGGGTGCTGGAGGGCAACCAGGAGGCGGACTGGCCCGAGCCGCCGAGCTGGGAATCGCTGACACAGACCATCACCAGTTGATCCGCTGGCGCGATGACGTCTGCCGTTCTTGCCTGGCTGCAGGCGGGGTACTGCGTGGCCTCGGGGCGATTAGCTGTG